>DASPLM010000203.1:0-13671 GCA_035627575.1 Caulobacteraceae bacterium
CTGATCTGCCTGATGCTGCCGAACGCCAAGATCGTCGACGCCCGGCGCCATCCGATGGCGGGCTGCTTCTCGGCCTTCAAGCAGCATTTCGCCCGGGGCCAGCACTTCTCCTACGACCTCGTCGACCTGGGCCGCTACTACGCCGACTACGTGGCCCTCATGGCCCATTTCGACGCGGTCCTGCCCGGCCGGGTCCACCGGGTGATCTACGAGGACATGGTGGCCGACCCCGAGGCCCGGATCCGGGACCTGCTCGACTATTGCGGCCTTCCGTTCGAGGAGGCCTGCCTGCGTTTCCACGAGAACGCCCGCGCCGTGCGCACTGCGAGTTCCGAGCAGGTCCGCCGCCCGATCTTCACCGAGGCGCTGGACCACTGGCGCCGCTACGAGGCGCACCTGGACCCGCTCCGGTCCGCCCTCGGACCCGCGCTGGATCGCTGGCGCGGCTGACGCAGGGAAAACCGAGCCTTCACCGCCACAGTGGGGACCCGGCCGCCGAATTGGCGCCGCCGTCGTAAGCTTTGCCGATTGACAACGGTTGCGGCGCAGTCAGCAATCCGACCCGCGTTATTCATCCGGAGGCTGACATGGCGACGGTGCGGGGTTCGGGCGTTCGGAGCGTGATCTGGTCGGCGGCCCTGCTGGGGACGACCATGCTGGCGGGCGTGCCCGCGGCGATGGCGCAGTCCGCGGAAGGCGCCACGATGGTCGACGAGGTGATCGTCACCGCCCAGAAGCGCGACGAGAACCTGCAGGACGTGCCCATCAGCATCCAGGCGCTGGGCACCGAGAAGCTGGACCAGATGGGCGTCTCCGACTTCAACGACTACGTGAAGCTCCTGCCCAGCGTTTCCTATCAGACCGTCGCGCCCGGCTTCTCCAGCGTCTACATGCGCGGGGTGGCCAGCGGCGGGGACGGCAACCACTCTGGCTCCCTGCCCAGCGTCGGCATCTACCTGGACGAGCAGCCGATCACGACCATCCAGGGCGCGCTGGACGTCAACGTCTACGACATGGCGCGGGTCGAGGCCCTGGCCGGACCGCAGGGCACCCTGTACGGCGCCAGTTCCCAGGCGGGCACCATCCGCCTGATCACCAACAAGCCTGACCCCAGCGGATTCTCGGCCGCGATCGACACCGAACTGAACACCGTGACCGACGGCGGCGTCGGCGGCAGCGTCGAGGGCTACGTCAACCTGCCGGTGCACGACCGCGCCGCGCTGCGCCTGGTGGGCTGGTACCGCGAGGACGCCGGCTACATCGACAATGTGCCGGGATCGATCACCTATGCGACGTCCGGCTTCACCCTCGACAACGCCGATCGCGTCGAGGAGGACTACAACACCACGAGCACCTACGGCGGCCGCGCCGCCCTGCGCATCGACCTGAACGACGACTGGACGGTGACGCCTGCCATCATGGGCCAGCACCAGGAGGCGAACGGCTCCTTCGCCTACGACCCGCAGCGCGGCGACCTGGCGATCAGCCACTTCTATCCCGAAGGCGGCGAGGACCGCTGGTACCAGGCCGCGCTGACGGTCGAGGGCAAGCTGGGGTCGTGGGACCTGGTCTATGCCGGCGCCTACATGGACCGGGACGTCGACACCCGGTCCGACTATTCGGACTATTCGTACTTCTACGACACCCTCTACGGCTACGGCGCCTACTGGACCGACGACTTCGGCGTGCCGCTGGACAACCCGTCCCAGTACATCGAGGCCCAGGACCGCTATAAGCGCGAGAGCCACGAGATCCGGGTCGCCTCGCCGACGGACCAGCCCATGCGCTTCGTCCTGGGATTGTTCTGGCAGAACCAGCAGCACAACATCGAGCAGAAGTACAAGATCGACGACCTGGCCGAGGCGCTGGAGGTCACCGGTCAGGACGACGTGCTCTGGCTCACCCAGCAGTTCCGCGAGGACGAGGATCGCGCCGTATTTGGCGAGATCGCCTACGACTTCACCGACAAGCTGACCGTGACCGGCGGCCTGCGCCTGTTCCAGGCGGACAACTCGCTGCGGGGCTTCTTCGGGTTCGGCACGGGCTACAGCGGCTCCACCGGCGAGGCGGCCTGTTTCGCCGGGCCGATCCTGCCGGACTCGCCGTGCACCAACCTGGTCAAGCGGGTGCAGGAGAGCGGCAACACCCACCGCCTGAACCTGACCTACAAGTTCGACGAAGACCGGATGATCTACGCCACCTGGTCGACGGGCTACCGGCCGGGCGGCATCAACCGCCGCGGCACCCTTCCGCCCTACAGCTCGGACTTCCTGACCAACTACGAACTCGGCTGGAAGACCAGCTGGCGCGACGGCAGCCTGCGCTGGAACGGCGCCGTCTACGCCCTGCGTTGGGACGACTTCCAGTTCTCCATCCTGGGCAGCCAGGGTCTGACGGAGATCAAGAACGCCGCCCAGGCGCGGGTGTTGGGGATCGAATCCGACGTGGTGTGGCGCCCGACCGCGGCGCTGACCCTGACCGCCGCCGGGGCTTATACCAACGCCGAGCTGAGCGAGGACTACTGCGGCTTCCTCTCCCCGACCGGCGAGCCGGAGACCAACTGCGCCGCGCCCCTGGCCCCGGAAGGCACCGAGTTGCCGATCACGCCCAAGTTCAAGGGCAACGTCACGGCGCGCTACGAGTTCGACCTGGCCGGGTTCGACGCTCACGTACAGGGCTCGGCGGCGTACGTCGGCTCCAACTGGACCGATCTGCGGCTGTTCGAGCGGGCGATCATCGGCAAGCAGGACGCCTACACTGTGGTGGATTTCACCACGGGCGTGGAGAACGAGGACTGGAAGCTGACCCTTTTCCTCAACAACGCCTTCGACGAACGGGCCAGCCTGTACCGCTTCGCCCAGTGCGCCGAGGCGGTCTGCGGCGGGCGGACCTATGTCGTGCCGAACCGGCCACGGACCTTCGGGATTCGGCTGGGCCGGCGGTTCTAGGCCCGCACGCGGCGGCTTCCACTCGCCGAATGGCCTCGCTAGGAAAAGGCGTCGCAGTTCGGGCGCCTATGCCCGCTCGGGAGGGATCGAGTGTTCAGTCATATCGTGTTGGGCGCGGACGACGTCGCGCGGTCCAAGCAGTTCTACGACGCCGTCCTCGGGGTGCTCGGCGTTCCGGGAGGCTTCGAAGACGAGAAGGGCCGCGTCTTCTATCGCACCTCGACCGGCGTGCTGGGCATCACCAGGCCGATCAACGGCCAGCCGGCGTCCTGCGCCAACGGCGGCACCATCGGCTTCGCCGCCAAGACCACCGAGGACGTCGATCGCTGGCACGCGGCCGGGCTCGAGAACGGCGGCGTGACCTGCGAGGATCCGCCGGGCCTGCGCAACGGCTCCTTCGGCAGCCTCTACATCGCCTACCTGCGCGACCCGGCGGGGAACAAGATCTGCGCCGTGCATCGGGTGGCGGCAGGGTGAGGGACGCCTGAGGGGCGAGCCTCTGATCGAATCCGGCAGCCCACCCCTCCGGCGTCGAGGATGAGCCTTCGAACTCTATGGTGGAACTCTAGCGCCCTTCGGTCCAAGCGCTGTCAAGGATGGCCCGAAGGGCCACAAGCTCCGCTTGCGCGAGCGAAGCTCGCGTCCTTGACAGCGCTTGGACCGGGCGCACCATTCCATCAAGAGATCGACGGCGGGATGCGTTCGGGTTGATCGTCGGCGGGGCCCGTACCGGACCATGCCCAGGTGGCGCTAGGCGGCGCTCGCCCTCCCCCTGCGACCGAATCCCTCCCGGTCGCCGCTTCGCCGTATTTGTGGTACATCACCCACCTCCCGCGCCGCGGGCCGGCGGCTCCCTACCGCTGCGCCGCCGCATCGCCTCATCCGTTTCGACCGGACCGGCCCTGCTAAGGCCCGTCCGGCGCTGCCCACTTCCCAGGTTACAGAATGCCCTTCCCGACCACCCATCCCGCGCTCGAGCGCACCCTCGCCGCGCGTGGCTACGCCGAGCCCACGCCGGTTCAGGCCGCCGTGATCCAGGACGAGGCCGTCGGCCGCGATCTGCTGGTCTCGGCCCAGACCGGCTCGGGCAAGACCGTGGCCTTCGGCCTTGCCGCCGCCGCCGAGATCCTCGGCGAGGCGGAGCGGGCCGGGCAGGCCGGCGCGCCGCTCTGCCTGGTGGTCGCCCCCACCCGCGAACTGGCGCTGCAGGTGAAGGCCGAGCTGACCTGGCTCTACGCCGAGGCCGGCATCCGCCTGGTCTCCTGCGTCGGCGGCATGGACAGCCGCGCCGAGCAGCGCGCGCTGAACGTCGGCGCCCACATCGTCGTCGGCACGCCGGGGCGCCTGCGCGACCACATCGAGCGCGGCAACCTCGACCTGTCGGCCCTGCGCGTCGTCGTGCTGGACGAGGCCGACGAGATGCTGGACCTGGGCTTCCGCGAGGACCTCGAGTTCATCCTCGACGCCACGCCGTCCGAGCGACGCACCCTGCTGTTCTCAGCCACCATCGCCAAGCCCATCGCGGCCCTGGCCAAGACCTACCAGCGCGACGCCTTCCGCATCGACACGGTCGCCCGCAACCAGCCCCACGCCGACATCGAGTATCGCGCGATCCGCGTGGCGCCGAACGAGATCGAGCACGCGGTCGTCAATGTGCTTCGCTACTTCGAGAGCCCAGGCGCCCTGGTGTTCTGCGCCACCCGCGAGAAGGTGCGCCACCTGCACGCCAGCCTGCGCGAGCGCGGCTTCGAGGTCGTGAGCCTGTCCGGCGAACTGACCCAGAAGGAACGCTCCGACGCCCTGCAGGCGCTGCGCGACGGCCGCGCCCGGGTCTGCGTCGCCACCGATGTGGCCGCGCGCGGCCTCGACCTGCCCGACCTCGGCCTGGTCATCCACGCCGAACTGCCGGTGAACAAGGCGGCCCTGACCCACCGCTCGGGCCGCACCGGACGGGCCGGCAAGAAGGGCCTGTCGGTCCTGCTGGTGCCCTACACGCGGCGCCGCAAGGCCGAGCTGATGCTGGGCGACATCGACGTCGAGGCGCAGTGGAGCGGCCCGCCGTCGGCCGAGGAGATCATCGTCCGGGACAAGGTGCGCCTGCTCGAGCAGATCGCCGCCCTGCACTCGGTCGAGGAAGAGGCCGAGCTGGTGGAGGCGGTGGTCGCCACCCTGACGCCCCAGCAGATGGCCGCCGCCATCATCGCCAGCTACCGCGCCAAGTTGCCGGCGCCGGAGGAGGTCTATGACGACGCCCGCATGCGCGACGCCCAGACCCGGCCGCTGCGGCCCAAGCGCGACTGGGACGACCGCACCGACCGCGAGCCGCGCGAACGCGGCGCCCCGCGCGACCACGGCGCCGACACCGACATGGCCTGGTTCCGGCTCAACCTCGGCCGCGCCAAGAACGCCGACCCCAAGTGGCTGATCCCGCTGATCTGCCGACTGGGCCACGTCACCAAGAAGGACATCGGCGCGATCCGCATCTTCGATCGCGAGACCAAGTTCGAGATCACCCGCGAGGCCGAGGCGAAGTTCCTGGAGGCGGTGAACGCGTCCGAGGAGAAGGACACCCGCATCGAGCCCGCGGCCCCTCCCGGACCGCGCAAGGAGTTCGGCGCCCCGCGGAAGGACTTCGGCGACCGGGCGGAGCGCAAGCCGTTCGGCGAGAAGAAGCCCTGGGCCGACAGGAAGCCCCATGGCGAGAAGAAGGACTTCGGCGATCGCCCGGCGCGTCCCAAGCGCGACTTCGGCCCTCGCCCGGAGAGCGCCGGCGACGGCGATCGCCCGGTGAAGAAGCCGTGGGTGAAGAAGGAGTACGCGCCCCGCGACGAGGCCGCTCCCGCGCGCCCGAAGCGCGACTTCGGTCCCCGCGACGAGCGTCCCGCCAAGGCGTTCAAGCCGAAGGCTCCGCGCGCCGATGCCGCCTATGACCCGTCCGCGCCCAAGGCCGATCGACCGAAGAAGGTCGGCGGCAAGAAGAAGGGCCGTCCCAACGGCTAGCCGCCCGGAACGGCCGTGCCGGGCGGCCGTTGAATCCCCCGACGGCGCGCTTCCCCGCGTCGAAGGAGATTCCGATGCCCAACAAGGATCAGTTCGAAGGCCGCGGCGCCGAAGCCGGCGGCAAGGTGAAGGAAACCGCCGGAGATCTCACCGGCGACGCCAAGCTGCAGGCGGAAGGCAAGGCGGACCAGGCCAAGGGCAAGGTTCAGAAGACCTTCGGCGACGTGAAGAACGACCTGCGCAACTGATACAATGAACGCCCGGCGACGCTTCGGCGCGCCGGGCGTTCGCGCGTCTGCGATCCATCCAATCAAGCGAGGCTACATGCAGGGCTATGTGGGCGACATCGAGCGGCTGACGCTCGAGAACGAGGACTTCCGCCGGGTGATCTACACCGCCGGCGAACAGCAGCTGGTGCTGATGGCCATCCCCGAAGGCGAGGAGATCGGCGAGGAGGTCCACGACAAGGAGGACCAGTTCCTGCGCTTCGAGGCGGGCGAGGGCGAGGTCCAGATCGACGGGCACAAACACAAGGTGACCGACGGCTCGGCGGTGATCGTCCCGCACGGCGCCAAGCACAACGTCATCAACACGGGCAAGGAGCCGCTCAAGCTCTACACCCTCTACAGCCCGCCCCACCACAAGGACGGCACGGTCCACAAGACCAAGGAAGAGGCCGAAGCCGACGAGGACGAACACTTCGACGGCGAGACCACCGAGGACGTGAAGGCCTAGGGCCGCATCCCCGCCCGCGCCGCCCGCCGCAGCGCCTGGGGCGGCTGGCCGAAGCTGCGCAGGAAGGCGCGGCGCATGCGCCCGGGGTCGCCGAAGCCGGCCTCCTCGGCGATGCGCTCCAGCGGGGCGTGGCCGGCCTCCACCGCCGCCCTGGCGACCTCCAGGCGCAGGCGCTCCACCGCCTTGGCCGGCGTGGTCCCGGTCTCGGCCGTGAAGGCGCGGGCGAAGTTGCGCGGGCTCATGGCGGCCTGGTCGGCCAGGCGCTCGACCGTCAGCGGCTCGGCCAGGCGCTCGCGCATCCAGTCGACCAGGTCGGTGAAGCGGCCGGTGCGGCCGCCCAGCTCGACCAGGGCCGAGAACTGCGACTGCCCGCCCGGCCGCCGCTGGTGCACCACCAGCTGCTGGGCCGTGCGCCGCGCTGCCGCCGGGCCAAGGTCCTCCTCGATCATGGCGAGCGCCAGGTCGATTCCCGCCGAGATGCCGGCGGACGTCCACACGTCGCCGTCGCGGATGAAGATCCGCTCCGTATCCACCCGCACCTTCGGGAAGCGCCGGGCGAAGTCGTCGGTGCTGGCCCAGTGGGTCGTCGCGCGTTTTCCATCGAGCAGGCCGGCCAGCGCCAGCAGATAGGCCCCCGAACAGACGCTGGCGGCCCGCCGCGCCCGCGTGCGCCCCAGCCAGTCGGCGATGATCTGCATCTCGCCGGGCGAGCGGAGCAGGTCGCCGCCCGAGACGACCACGGTGTCGAACGGGCCGGCGTGCAGGGCCCGGGCGGTCCAGGTCAGGCCGGCCGAGCTTTCCACGGCCCCGGCCTCGGGCGCCAGGAGGCTCAGGTCGTAGCTGCCCGGCCTAAACCGCTCGGCGATCTCGAAGGCGGTCGCCGGCCCGGCCACGTCCAGCAGCTGGAAGCCCGGGAAGATCACGATGGCGACGGCGCGGCTCATGGCAGAAATCGCCTGATCAACGTCATTTCGGCCAGAACACGCCGGGCATAGCCTCGGGTCAAGTCCTCAAGCCCGGAGCCTTCCCATGCACGTCCGCCTCCTGGCCGGCCTGGCGCTGGCCCTTCTTCTTTTCCTCGTCGCGGCATCGCCAGCTGCCGCGAAGCCCAAGCCCTTCGTCGTCATTCTCGTCGAGCCGGAGGGAACGGTGGCGACCGACCTGCTCGCCCCCTACGCCATCCTCGCGGAGAGCGGCGCGGTCGAGGTGAAGGTGGTGTCCCCGACCGCCGCGCCGGTGCGTCTCACCCCCGGCTATGCCTGGGTCGCGCCGCAGATGACCCTGGCCCAGCTGGCGCGGGAGCGGCCGGACGGTCCCGACGTCGTCATCGTTCCCGCCATGGAGAACGAGGCCGATCCCGTCCGCGCCGCCTGGCTGCGGCGGCAGATGGCCGGGGGCGCGCGCATCATGTCCATCTGCAACGGCGCGCGGGTGCTCGCGGCCGCGGGCCTGCTCGACGGGCGCCGCGCCACTATCCACTGGTTCAGCCAGGCCAGGATGGCCAGGCGCCACGAGACCACCGACTGGCGGCGCGATGTCCGGTGGGTCAGCGACGGGCCGATCACCACCACCGCCGGCATCAGCGCGGGCGAGCCGGGAACGCTTGCGCTGCTGCGGGACCTGACCGGCGAGCAGGTGATGCGCGACACCGCCCGACGCCTCGGCCTGCCGCTGCCGCAGCAGGCCCACGACGGCGCCGCCTTTCGCCTGACGCCCGGCCGCATGGGCGTGGTCGTGGGCAACAAGGCGGCGTTCTGGCGCTACGAAGACGTGGCCCTGCCGCTGAGCCCGGGGCTGGACGAGCTGGCGTTCGGCACGGCGCTGGACGCCTGGTCGCGCACCTACCGTTCCACCGCCTGGGCGACCGGCCCGGCCGCCGTCACCTCGCGCCACGGCCTGCGCCTGACCCGCGCCGCCTCGCCGCCGGAGCGCTTCGGCCGCACCGTCCCCCTGGCGGGACCCGACGTCATGGCGAACACCTTCGAGCAGATTCGTCGCGCCTACGGCGAGCCGACCGCCCGATTCGTCGCGGTGCAGTTCGAGCACCCGTGGGGACTGGCGCAGTCCTGATCCTGCGCCGAAAAAAATCGGTGGCCCCGTGTCGTCCTCCGCCGCGCCCGCTCGTCGTGAGGACAGAGACCCGCAATGGAGACCCCCATGCCCAAGATGATCTTCGTCAACTTCCCCGTCCGCGACCTGGCCAGATCCCAGGCCTTCTACGAGGCGCTGGGCGGCCAGCTGAACCCGCAGTTCTCCGACGAGCGGGCGAAATGCGTGATGCTGTCGGACCTCATCGGCGTCATGCTGCTGACCCATGAGCGCTACGCCGAGTTCAGCCAGCGGCCGATCGGCGACGCCCGCCGCGAGAGCCAGACCCTGATCGCGCTCAGCGAGGACAGCCGCGAGGCGGTGGAGGCGACGGTGAAGCGCGCGGCGGCCGCCGGCGGCCAGGCAGACCCGAACCCGGTGATCGACTACGGCTTCATGCTCAACCGGTCGGTCGAGGACCCGGACGGCTACGTCTGGGAGATCATGTGGATGGACATGGCCGCCGCCCAGGCCGGCTGCCAGGACGCCGCCCCCGCGGTGGAGACCGCCTGACGATCGCCCGCCCTTGAGCGCGCGCCTTCCGTGTTCCATGGAAGGCGCGCCAGCGAGGGGAGACGACGGCGATGAAGCACGAAGAGACGGCGGACCTGCCCTACCTGCGCAAGGTGGTCGGCGCCTCCATGGCCGGCACCGTGGTCGAGTGGTACGAGTTCTTCCTCTACGGCACCGCCGCCACCCTGGTGTTCGGCAAGCTGTTCTTCCCCGACACCGGCAACGAGCTGGACGGCATCATCGCCGCCTTCGCCACCTATGCGGTGGGCTTCATCGCCCGGCCGCTGGGCGGCATCGTCTTCGGGCACGTGGGCGACAAGGTCGGGCGCAAGGCCCTGCTGCAGTTCAGCCTGCTGCTGATCGGCGCCTCGACCTTCCTGATGGGCTGCCTGCCGTCCTTCGCATCCATCGGCTACTGGGCGCCGGCCATGCTGGTGACCCTGCGCTTCATCCAGGGCTTCGCGCTGGGCGGCGAGTGGGGCGGGGCGGTGCTGCTGGTCACCGAGCACAGCCCCAACCGCAGCCGCGGGTTCTGGGGCAGCTTCCCCCAGGCGGCCGTGCCGATGGGCAACCTGCTGGCCACCATCGTCATGCTGGTGCTGTCGGCGACCCTGTCGGAGGAGGGCTTCCTGTCCTGGGGCTGGCGGATCGGCTTCTGGCTGTCCGTCGTGATCATCGCCATCGGCTACTACATCCGCACCCAGGTGCAGGACTCGCCGATCTTCCAGAAGGCGCGGGAGGAGACCGAGAAGCGGGCCGAGGCCGGCTACGGCCTTGTCGAGGTGTTCCGCCGCCACCCGCGCGGGGTGTTCACCGCCATGGCCCTGCGGTTCGGCGAGAACATCCTCTACTACATGGTCGTGACCTTCTCGATCACCTACCTGCACCACCGCGAGGTCGACACCACGCGAATCCTGGCCCTGCTGTTCCTCGCCCACATCCTGCACGTGGCGGTGATTCCGGCCGTGGGCTGGGCTGCGGACCGCATCGGACGCAGGCCGGTCTACCTTGCCGGAGCGGTGCTGACGCTGGGCTGGCCCTTCGTCGCCTTCCCGATGTTCGACACCGGGGATACGGGCATGATCCTCGGCGCCATCATGCTGGGCCTTGTGGTCCACGGCATGATGTACGCCGCCCAGCCGGCGATCATGACCGAGATGTTCCCGACCCGGGTGCGCTACTCGGGCGTGTCGCTGGGCTACCAGGTCACCGCCATCGTCGCCGGCTCCTGGGCGCCCCTGATCGGGACGGCCCTGCTGCGGCGCTACGATTCCTGGACCCCGATCGCCTGGTACATCCTCGGCGCCGGACTGGTCAGCCTGCTGGCCGCCCTGGTCATGCGCGAGAGCCGGGGCGTGTCGCTGGCCGCCATCGACGAGGCGGACCTGCGGCGCATCGCCGAAGCGAAGGGCGGCTGACCGGAGGAGGGTCTAGGGCCCGCCGGCGACCGCGCCCACGACGGCCATGGCGAGCGCCTCGAGATCGATCTCGCCCTCGACGGAGAGCCCCGCGTCCGCGCTCCTCACGGTGAGGCCGGAAGAGCCCTCGGCCTGCCGCTCCAGTTCGGCGCGGATCGCTTCCGCCACCTGTTCTTCCATGTCCGCCATGGAGGTTCCTTCCCGTGTCCGAGGATGGTTCCCCGGATCAACGCGCGGGATCGGCGGACGGCTCCTCCGCCGCCGCACCGCCGGCATAGGCGGCCGACAGCTGGCGGTAGTACTTCGAATTCATGGCCACGATGGTGGCGAGGACGCCGACCAGGCCCGCCAGGGTGAAGACCAGGGCGATTCCCCGCTCGGGCCCGCGCCCGAACCAGTCTCCGATGGCGTCCGCCCCCGCGCCGGTGGTCATCAGCGGAATGAAGACCAGCTGGGTCAGGGGCCCGATCAGGAAGGCGGTCAGCGGCGAGGCGGCCTGCTCCACCGACTGGGCGAAACCGAACACCCGGCCCTGCCGCTCGAACGGCACGACCTTCTGCAGCGTCGTGTGCTCCGCCGCCTCGGCGTAGGGTCCAAGGAACAGCCAGACGAAACAGCCGGCGGTCAGCAGGACGATCGACGACTGGATGGTGAAGACGGCGCTGACGGACCAGGTCACCAGGTTCACCAGCAGCAGGGTGCGCAGCGGATTCCGGCCGAGCCCAGTCCTGGCGATGACGATGCCGCTGAGGATGAAGGCGCAGGAGACGAAGGCCCACAGCAGGCCCCAGTGCTGCACCGGCATCAGCGACAGCCCGTAGGCGTCCATCAGGGCCATGAAGATGCCGCCGAGGAAGTTGTTGAAGGTGGCGAACAGGATCAGGGCGAACAGCCCCGGCACGGCGCCGATCACCCGCATCGTCCCGCGGATGTCGACCCGCTTCGGCTCCCGCGGCTCGCCCGGCGCGCCGCCCGGCGTCGGCTCCGGGATCGCCGTGAACAGCAGGTGGACGAACACCAGGACGCTCAGCCCCATGGCGAAGACCAGGGTGTAGGTCATCCCGCCCCAGGCGACGAGGAAGCCGCTGATCATGGAGGTGGTCAGGAAGCCGATCCCCGTCACCATCCCGACCAGCCCGTTGGCCTTGTCGCGCCTGTCCTCGGGCACCAGCACGGTGACCAGGGTCGGCAGGGCGATGTTGCGGATGTTGCCCGCCATGACCCCCAGCATCACCAGGCCGATGAACAGCCACAGGGGCGCGCCCGCCACCTCCCGCAGGCTCTCGTCCGGCGTGAGGCGCAGCGCCGCGAAGGACAGCCCGTAGAAGACGAACGAGACGGCGCTGGATCCCAGCATCACGCGCTTCTTGCGGTGGTGGTCCACCAAGCTGCCGAACCAGAAGCCCGAGCCCGCCGTCAGCACCAGGTACAGGCCCGCGATCATGCCCGTGGCCAGTACCGAGCGCGTCTCCAGGTAGACCCAGAAGGTCAGGGCGAACCAGACGGTGAAGTTGGTGATGCTGGCGACCAGGTTGTTGCCGAGCAGGTGGTGGAACGGGGTCATGGAGATCGCGTGCTGCAGGGCCGGTCCGGGGTCGACGCCGGAATGTGGGGACGACAGACGTAGCAGGAAAGCCGGCTGGAGATGACAGCAGCCGACCGGCGCGGCTCGCCGGGGTCGTCGGCGGGTGCTACCCGTCGGCGACCCACGTACTTCCGGAGACGCCATGGCCATCCAGCTCGACAAGCCGGTCCGCGACGCCCTCGCCCGCGCCGTGGCCGCCTACCTCAAGGATGAACTGGACGTCGAGATCGGCGGCATGGACGCCCTGCTCCTGCTCGACTTCCTGGCCGAACGCCTGGGGCCCCATTACTACAACCAGGCCCTGCACGACGCCCAGGCGCTGCTGCAGGCCAAGCTCGAGGCGCTGGGCGAGGGCTTCTACGAACTGGAGAAGCCGGCGAAGCTGTAGGGGGCGCCGGACCCGATCCCGCGGTCACCCCAGCCGGTAGGCCTGCTTCACCAGCCGGTAGGCCAGGTCCACCGCCGTCTCCCGCGCCTCGTCCAGCTCCATCCGGTGCTCGGCCACCAGCCGGGCCAGGAACCCGCAGTCGACGCGGCGCGAGACGTCGTGGCGGGCCGGGATCGACAGGAAGGCGCGGGTGTCGTCGTTGAAGCCCACAGTGTTGTAGAAGCCCGCCGTCTCCGTCGTCTGCTCGCGGAAGCGGCGCATGCCCTCGGGGCTGTCGTGGAACCACCAGGCCGGCCCCAGCTTCAGCGCCGGATAATGCCCGGCCAGGGGGGCCAGTTCGCGGGCGTAGGTCGTCTCGTCCAGGGTGAAGACGATCACCGCCAGGCGCGGGTCGGCGCCATACAGGTCCAGCAGCGGCTTCAGCGCCCGCACGTACTCGGTCGCCTCGGGGATGTCGGCCCCCTTGTCCCGGCCGTAACGGTCGAACAGCCAACGATTGTGGTTGCGGAAGGAGCCGGGATGAATCTGCATCACCAGCCCGTCGTCCAGGCTCATGCGCGCCATCTCGGTCAGCATCTGGGCCCGGAACAGCTCGGCCTCGGCGGGAGTGAAGTCGCCCGCGACGAGCTTGGCGAACAGCCGTTCGGATTCGACGGGCGACAGGTCCGCCGTGCGCGCGGTGGGATGGCCGTGGTCGCTGGAGGTCGCGCCGACCTCCATGAACTGGCGCCGCCGGATGCGATGGGCTTCCAGGTAACCTGACCAGCTGTGCACATCCTCGCCGGTGTAGCCGGCGAAACGCTCCAGGGCCTCGCCGAACTGCTCGTGCTCGGCGTCGATCACCGGGTCCGGGCGGTAGGCGGTGACGACGCGCCCGCCCCAGCCGCTGGCCCGGATCGCCTGGTGGTGTTCCAGGCTGTCCGCCGGACCCTCGGTGGTCGCCAGCAGCTCGATGTTGAAGCGGTCGAACAGGGCGCGCGGGCGGAAGGCGTCGGT
>DASPLM010000204.1:0-4439 GCA_035627575.1 Caulobacteraceae bacterium
CAGCTGGCGCCGCAGAGCCCGACGGCCCCGCCGCCGGCGGCCCAGGTGCAGACGCCGCAGCCGGCCCAGCCCTCGCTGGACGCCCTGGCCGCGCCGCTGCCGGGCGAGACCGCAGCGCCGGCGGACACGGCGCCCGCCGCCAAGAAGTAAGACGGGCGCGGCCGGCGACGGCCGCGTTCCACAAATCGTTCATCGTCTCACGGGCGCCCGGCGCGAATCGGGCGTAAGTTGATCGCCCATGGCCCGCTATGTTTTCATCACCGGCGGCGTGGTTTCCTCATTGGGAAAAGGCCTCGCTTCCGCCGCCCTCGGCGCATTGCTCCAGGCGCGCGGCTACAAGGTCCGCCTGCGCAAGCTCGACCCGTACCTGAACGTCGACCCCGGCACGATGTCGCCGTACCAGCACGGCGAGGTCTTCGTGACCGACGACGGGGCTGAGACCGACCTCGACCTCGGCCACTACGAGCGCTTCACCGGCGTGTCCGCGGCCAAGTCCGACAACATCACCACCGGCCGCATCTACCAGACCATCCTGGAGAAGGAGCGGCGAGGGGACTATCTGGGCGCCACGGTCCAGGTCATTCCGCACGTCACCGACGAGATCAAGAAGTTCGTTCTGTCGGACGCCGGAGACGTCGACTTCGTGCTGGTCGAGATCGGCGGCACGGTCGGCGACATCGAGGGCCTGCCCTTCTTCGAGGCCATCCGCCAGCTGGGCCAGGAACTGCCGCGCGGCCAGGCCGCCTTCCTGCACCTGACGCTGATGCCGTTCGTGAAGACGGCCGGCGAGATGAAGACCAAGCCGACGCAGCACTCGGTGAAGGAGCTGCGCTCCATCGGCATCCAGCCCGATATCCTGCTGTGCCGCTGCGAGCATCCGATCCCGCCGGAAGAGCGCCGCAAGATCGGGCTGTTCTGCAACGTTCGCGAGAGCGCCGTCATCCAGGCCATGGACGCGCCCGACATCTATGCGGTGCCGCTGGAGTACCACAAGGAAGGCCTGGACCGCGAAGTCCTGGCCGTCTTCGGCATGGACGATGCGCCCCAGCCCGACCTGACCCGCTGGGAAGAGATCGCGCGCCGGCGGCTGAACCCGGACGGCGAGGTTTCGGTCGCCGTGGTCGGCAAGTACACGGTGCTCAAGGACGCCTACAAATCGCTCATCGAGGCCCTGCAGCACGGGGGCATCGCCAACGGCGTGCGGGTCAACATCGACTGGGTCGAGGCCGAAACCTTCGAGGGCGATCCGGCCGAGTGCGAGGCGCGCCTGCAGGGCGCCCACGCCGTGCTCGTCCCTGGCGGCTTCGGCGAGCGCGGCTCCGAAGGCAAGATCGAGGCGGCCCGCTTCGCCCGCGAGCGCAAGATCCCGTACTTCGGCATCTGCTTCGGCATGCAGATGGCGGTGATCGAGGCGGCGCGGAACCTCGCCGGCTTCAAGGAGGCGTCCTCCACCGAGTTCGGTCCGACGCCTGAGCCCGTCGTCGGCCTGATGACCGAGTGGGTGCAGGGCAACGAGCGCGTCAAGCGCACCGCCGGCGGCGACCTGGGCGGAACCATGCGCCTGGGCGCCTACGATTCGATCCTGACGCCCGGTTCCCGCATCGCGGAGATCTACGGCTCCAGCGCGATCAGCGAGCGCCACCGGCACCGCTATGAGGTGAACATCAACTACCGCGAGGCCATCGAGGCTGCCGGCCTGAAGTTCGCCGGCCTGTCGCCCGACGGCGTGCTGCCCGAGACAGTCGAGCGCGAGGACCACCCCTGGTTCATCGGCGTGCAGTACCACCCGGAACTGAAGTCCCGCCCCTTCGCCCCGCACCCCCTGTTCGCCGACTTCGTGCGGGCGGCGGTCGTGCAGAGCCGGCTGGTTTGACCGACGAGATCATCACCGAACGGCTGCGCCTGCGCCGGGCGCGGCCGGACGATCTCGACGCCATGCACGCGGTGCTCTCGCACCCGGAGGCGGTGCGCTACTGGTCGACGCCTCCGCATCCGGACCTGGAGACCACCCGCGCCTGGCTGGGCGGCATGATCGCCTCGCCGCCCGAGCTCAGCGAGGACTTCATCGTCGAGCTGAACGGGCGGCTGATCGGCAAGGCCGGGTTCTATCGCCTGCCCGACATCGGCTACATCCTGCACCCGGACGCCTGGGGCCGCGGCTACGCCCGTGAGGCCCTGACCGCCATCGTCGACCATGTCTGGCGGAGCCGGCCTGAAATCGAAGCGCTGACGGCAGACGTCGATCCCCGGAACGAGCGCTCGCTACGCCTGCTGGCCAGCCTCGGTTTCGAACGCACGGGCTTTGCCGAGAAGACGTGGATGGTGGGCGGGGAGTGGTGCGACAGCGTTTACCTGGCGCTGCGGAACCCCGACGTTCGCATTCCTTCACCCACCGGGTGAAGGCCGGAAACTCTAGGCGTCCGCCTTCTTCTTCGCCGGCGCCTTCTTCTTCGCGGCCGGCTTCTTCGCCGCGGCCTTCTTCGGCGCCGCCGCCTTTTTCGGCGCCGCCGCCTTTTGCACGGTCTTCCGGCCGCGACCGCCCTTCGTACTCGGCCCCTTGGCGGCGCGTTCGGCGATCAGGGCGATCGCCTCTTCCAGGGTCAGGTCCTCGGGCGCCTTGCCCTTGGGCAGGGTGGCGTTGACGCTGCCGGACTTCACGTAGGGGCCGAAGCGGCCAGCGAGGACCTTGATCGGCTCGCCCGTTTCCGGGTGGGCGCCGAGGTCCTTCAGGGCCGTGGCCTCGCCGCCGCGGCGGCCCTTGCCGCCGGCGCGCTTCTCCGCCAGCAGGGTGACCGCGCGGTTGAGGCCGATCTCGAATACTTCATCGATGTCAGAGACGTTCGCGTAGGTCCCGTCGTGCAGGATGAAGGGGCCGTAGCGGCCGAGGCCGGCCGTGATCGGCTTGCCGTCCTCGGGATGGGCGCCCACCTCGCGCGGCAGCTTCAGCAGCCGCAGGGCCTGCTCCAGCGTCAGGGTCTGGGGCGACCAGCCCTTGGGCAGGGACGAGCGCCTGGGCTTCTCGCCGTCGCCGGCGCCGCCGAGTTCGACGTATGGCCCGAAGCGGCCGATCTTCAGGCTGACCTTCTGGCCGCTGTCAGGATCGACGCCCAGTTCCCGGTCACCGCCTTCGCCGCCGCCTTCCGCGTCGGGCGAGGAGACCGGGCGGGTGAACTTGCACTCGGGATAGTTCGAGCAGCCGATGAAGGCGCCGTTCTTCGACAGGCGGATCGACAGCTGGCCCGTGCCGCAGGTCGGGCAGGCGCGGGGGTCCGAGCCGTCGCCCTTGTCCGGGAAGATGTGCGGGCCCATCGCCTCGTTCAGGGCGTCCAGCACATGCGTGATGCGCAGCTCCGCCGTGTCCTCAATGGCGGCGTGGAACTCGGTCCAGAAGTCGCGCAGCAGCACCTTGTAGTCGAGGTCGCCCGCCGACACCTGGTCGAGCCGCTGCTCCAGCGCAGCGGTGAAGTCGTACTCGACGTAGCGGCTGAAGAACTTCTCGAGGAAGGTCGTGACCAGGCGCCCCTTGTCCTCCGGATAGAAGCGGTTCTTCTCCATACGGACGTATTCGCGGTCGCGCAGGGTCGAGAGGATCGAGGCGTAGGTGGACGGGCGGCCGATGCCGAGCTCTTCCAGCTTCTTGACCAGCGAGGCTTCGGAGTAGCGCGGCGGCGGCTCGGTGAAGTGCTGATCGGCCTTGGCGGACTCGACCTTGGCGTCGGCGCCTTCGCGCACGGCGGGCAGGCGGCCGCTCTCCTCGTCGTCCTCGCCGGGCGTCTCGTCGCGGCCCTCCTCGTAGACGGCCAGGTAGCCGTCGAAGGTGATGACCTCGCCGGTGGCGCGCAGGCCGGTCCTGCCGTCGGCGCTTTCCAGCTCGATCACCGTCTTCTCGACGCGGGCGGACTCCATCTGGCTGGCGATCATCCGCTTCCAGATCAGTTCGTAGAGCCGCGCCTGGTCGCTCTCCAGCCGCAGGCTGTCGGGGTGGCGCGTCAGGCTGGTCGGCCGGATGGCCTCGTGGGCCTCCTGGGCGTTCTTGGCCTTGGTCTTGTAGATCCGCGCCGTCTCGGGGACGTAGGCGGCGCCGTAGGACTGGCCGATGACGCGGCGGGCTTCGTCCAGCGCCTCGGGGGCGGCGGAGACGCCGTCGGTCCGCATGTAGGTGATCAGGCCGGTCGTCTCGCCGCCGATGTCGACGCCTTCGTACAGCCGCTGGGCGGCCTGCATGGTGCGCGTGGCCGAGAAGCCGAGCTTCCGCGCGGCTTCCTGCTGCAGGGTCGAGGTGGTGAAGGGCGGCGGCGGCGAGCGGCGGCCGGGCTTCTTCTCGACCGCGGCGACCTTGAACGAGGCGGCTTCGACGGCGGCGCGCGCGGCCAGGGCCGAGCCTTCGTCGCCCAGGTCGAACTTGGTGAGCTTCTTGCCCTGGTGCTTGGCCAGGCGGG
>DASPLM010000205.1:0-5448 GCA_035627575.1 Caulobacteraceae bacterium
CATTCCTTCCCACTGCCCCGAAGCCGCGGCTGAGCGCGACCATGCCGGTTGACCACCGCGCCCTGGCCGGCGCCTGGCTGGACGCCCGGTGGACCGAAGCCGCCGTGCGCCGCCGGCCCGCGCTCCAGCACCGCCAGCAGCGGCTGTGGGCGAGGCTTCAGCCGGCCATCGCGCGGACGCCGGCCATCGCTGCGCTGGCCGGCCGCCCGCTGGGAGCTTTCCCCGTCACGACGCCGCAGGCCATGCGGGCGGATTTCGCCAACTGGAATACGCTGGGCCTGACGACCGCCGAGGTGGAAGGCGCCGCCCGAGCGGCCGAGGGCGGCGAAGACGGAGAGGTGCGTCCAGGCGTCGTGGCCGGCTATTCGACGGGGACATCAGGCAGCCGCGGCGTTTTCCTCAGCACGCCTGTCGAGCGCGGCCTCTACCTCGGCCACGCCCTGGCGCGCCTCCTGTCGACGTCAGCCCTGCTGGGGGGACCGCGCGTCGCCCTCTGCCTTCGAGCCGACAACCGGCTCTACGGCGACGTAGCGGCGACGGGGCGGGTGCGCTTCCGGCACTTCGGCCTTGACCTGCCCGCCGACGAACGGCGCCGCGCGCTGGAGGCGTTCGGCCCGGACGTGCTGATCGCCCCGAGCCACGTGCTGGCCGAGCTCGCCCGCGCCGGCGCCCGGCTGAACCTGCGCCGCCTGTTCTACGGCGCGGAGAGCATGGGGGAGGCCGAGCGGGGCTGGATCGGCGAACGGCTCGGGGTCCGGCCCGATCCGATCTACCAGGCGACCGAAGGCTTCATCGGCTGCGCCTGCCGCCTGGGCACCCTGCACCTGAACGAGGACGTGCTGGTCGTGGAGCTGGAACCGACGTCGGCGGCGGGGTGCTTCAGGCCGATCGTCACCGACCTGCGCCGCACCAGCCAGCCGATGGTGCGCGTGCGGCTGGACGACCTGATCGAACCGCTGGAGAGCCCCTGCCCGTGCGGCTCGCCCCGGCTGGCGGTGCGCGGCGTCGCCGGCCGGGTGGACGACCTCTGGACCTGGGGCGAGACGGTGGTCACGCCACGCATGGTGACCGAGGCGGTCGAGGGCGTCGCTAGTCCCGACGTCCGCTGGATCGCGGCTGCGTCTCCCGACGGGGTGCGGGTGGGAACGGAGCCCGAGCAGGCGGAAACCATCGTCGCCGCAGTGTCGCGCCTGCTGCGGGCGCGGGGCGTATCCGCTCCGGTCGCCGCCGAACCGCTGGCCACGATCGAGCATCCCAAACGCCGAAGGGTGCGGTGGCGCCATGCCTGACCGTGTCCTGATCACGGGCGCCCGGGCGCCGGCCGCCCTCGCTGTGGCCCGCAGCTTCGCGGCGGCGGGTTTCGAGGCGCACCTGGCCGATTCATCCCCCGCTTTCATGGCCCGCGCCTCGTTCGCGGTCGCGGGGGTGCACCGCCATGCCAGCCCGAGGTCAGCTCCGGAGGCCTTCGCCAGCGACATCCAGCGCCTCGTCGGAACACTGCAACCCCGCCTGGTCGTCCCGACCTGCGAGGAAGTGTTCCACCTGGCCTTGGCGGGGGGAGGTTGCGGAATGGCCGACCGGCTCTTTGCGCCGAGCTCCGACGCACTGCGCCGGCTCCACTCGAAGCATGCCTTCGGGCACGCCTGCGCGGCGCTGAGCCTGCCTGCGCCGCCGACGGTGCGTGTCACCGACCCGGAAGCCCTCCGCCGCGCCGCGGCGGATCCCGCGCGGATCGTCGTGAAGCGCGAGTTCTCGCGCTTCGGCGTGCAGGCCCTGGTCTCCCCCGGCGCAGCGGACCTCTCGCGCATCCGCCCGCGGCAGGACGAGGCCTGGGTCGTGCAGGAGCGGATCGCCGGCGAGGAAGTCAGCTTCTACGCCGTCTGCGTCGGTGGGCGTCTGACCGCTTTCTCCGCCTATCGTTCCACCTGGCGGCTCGCGGGCGGAGCCGGCTACGCGTTCCGGTCGCTCGACGGGGCGATCATGGAGCAGCTGCGGGCGCACGCCGCCGTCCTGGCGCGCGAGATCGTCGGTACGGGCCAGTTCGCCTGCGACGCCATCGTGGACGCAGACGGCAAGGCCTGGCTGATCGAGTGCAACCCGCGCAGCACCAGCGGCGTGTTCCTGTTCGGCCGCTCAGAGGACCTCGCGCAGGCGATGCTGGGACGGGCGATGACCACGGACCTCGTACCCGCATGCGACGTGCGACCGGCCATGTGGAGCTACGGCCTGGCCGAGGCGCTGCGCACCGGCCGCCTCTCCGAGTGGGCGCGCCATATCCGCGAAGGCAGCGACGTCGTCGGCGTCCCCGGAGATCGCCTGCCCGCCGCTGGAGCCTTGGTCGACACCCTCGTCTTCGCGCGCAGGGCCTTGGGCGCGGGCCAGAGCCTGAACGCGGCCATGACGGCCGACATCGAGTGGAACGGAGACGCGTCGTGACGCCCCTGCCCGACAGCATCGGCCGGAGCTGGCAGCTGGTCTGCCTGTCGCGCGACCTGCGTGCGCGGCCGCTGGCCCGGATGGTCGCCGGCACGCCGGTCGCCCTGTTCCGTGACGGAGCCGGCGCGGCGGCGGCGCTGGTCGACCGTTGCCCGCATCGGAACTTCCCCCTGTCCGACGGCCGGGTGAGCGATGGCGCGCTGGAATGCCCCTATCACGGCTGGCGGTTCGCTGCGTCGGGCGACTGCCTCGAGGTTCCGGGCTGTCCGCTGGCGCCCCTCGACCGCGCCCGCCTCGCGGCCGAGCCGGTGCGCGTGATCGAACGCCACGGCGGCGTCTTCGTGAAGCTGGCGGAAGAGGGGCCCGGCGACCTGCCCGACCTCGGCGAATGGGGGGACGCGGACCACGACCACTTCTGGTGGTCCCAGGGAGTCTGGCGCGGGCGACCTCTCGATGCGATCGAGAACGTGCTCGATCCCTTCCACACCAACTTCATCCACGACGGCTTCATCCGCCGCAGCAGCCGCCGCATGCCGGTCCAGCTGCGAACCCGAGTCTACGATGACGGCATCGAGTCGGTGATCGAGCAGACCGAGCCCGACCTCGGCTGGATGTCGCGGGTGCTGGAGCCCGACCGCCAGCAGAGCCGGACGCGCCTGTTCGCCCCGACCACGGTGCAGGCGCGATGGGAGGGACCAAAAGGCCTCACGCTCTGCGTGTCCGCTTTCTTCACACCGGTCGACGCCCGCTCCCTGCGCCCTTTCGCCCGCTTCACGACGCCTCGCGGGCGTGGACCGGGCTGGCTCAAGGAACTGGCGATCCGCGCCTTCCTCGCGCCCGTCGTCGCGCAGGATCGGCGCGCCCTGGCGCGGCAGCTCGACGGCATCGAAGCCTTCGGCGGTCCGCGCTTCCGCCAGGGCCCGGGCGACCTGCTCGGCGCGCGCGTGGCCCGGCTGTTCCATGGAGAGCGCCTCGAGCCCGGCGAAGAGGGCCCGTTCGAGCGGCGCCTCTGACGCGCCGGCGCAAAAGACCTGCCTCGCTGAACCCCGTGCCCCTCCGGGGGTTCAGCCCCCATGACAAACCTCTCCCTCCTCCCCTCCGCCCTCATCGGCGCCGTCGCCAGCGCTCGGTCCATGACGCCCATGGCGGCGCTGGCGGCCGCGCGGCTGGCGGGGCGGGGGACGCCGGGGCGGCTGGTGTTGCTGGACCATCCGGTGGTCAGGGCCGGGGCGCTGGCCATGGGGGTGGGCGAGCTGTTCGGGGACAAGATGAAGTCGGCGCCGGACCGCACCGTCTTCCTGGGGCTGCTGGCGCGGGCGATGAGCGCGGGAATCGCGGGGGCGGCCCTGGCGCCGCGCGGGCGCGAGCGGGCCGGGGCGGCGCTGGCGGTGGGCGCGGCCGCGCCGCTGGCCTATCTGACCCTGGCGGCGCGCAAGCGGGCGATGGCGCGGATCGGCCAGACGCGGAGCGGCCTGGTGGAGGATGCGCTGATCGTCGCCGCCGGGTTCGCGGTCACCTTCCGGGCGACGCGGCCGTCGCGCTGACGGCCGGAGCCGAGGCGGGCGCGGGGGCGATCGCCCCGCCCCGCGGCGCCACCCGCCACACCGTGTTGGACAGGTCGTCCGCCACCAGCAGGATGCGTCTGGCCGGATCGAACGTCACGCCGACGGGCCGGCCGCGGGCCCTCCCCTCCTCCGTCAGGAAGCCGGTGACGAAGTCGACCGGCTGGCCTGAGGGCCGGCCGCCGCTGAACGGGATCCAGACGACGCGGTACCCGGCTAGGTCCTGGCGGTTCCAGCTGCCGTGCTGGCCGACGAAGGCGCCCTCGGTGAAGGCGCCGCCGAAGCCGCCGCCGCGGGCGAAGCTGAGCCCCAGGGCGGCGACGTGGGAGCCGAGCGCATAGTCGGGAACGACGGCCCTGGCCACCAGGTCCGGCTTCTGCGGCTTCACGCGCGGGTCGATGTTCTTGCCCCAGTAGCTGTAGGGCCAGCCGTAGAAGGCGCCCTCGCGCACCTGGGTCAGGTAGTCGGGGACCAGCCGGGGCCCGATCTCGTCGCGCTCGTTGACCACGGCCCAGAGGGCGGCGGTCATGGGCTCGATGGCGAGCGCGGTGGGGTTGCGGATGCCGGTGGCGACGGTGCGGCGCGCGCCCGTGGCGCGATCGACGGCCCAGACCACGGCGCGCTCCTCCTCCACCGCCATGCCGCGCTCGCCGACGTTGCTGTTGGAGCCGATGCCGACATACAGCGTCTGGCCGTCGGCGCTGGCCGCCAGGGACTTGGTCCAGTGGTGGTTGAGGCGCGAGGGGAGCTTCGTCAGCTCCTGGGGCGCGGCGGTGATGCGGGTCTGGCCGGGCTGGTAGGGGAAGCGCAGCAGGGCGGCCTGGGTGGCGACGTAGAGCTGGCCGTCGACGAAGGCGAGGCCGTAGGGGGCGTCCAGGTCGTCGATGAAGACCGTGCGCACCTCGGCGCGGCCGTCGTTGTCGGCGTCGCGCAGCAGGGTGACGCGGTCGCCGCTCTCCACCTGGGTGTTGCCCCGCTTCTTGATCAGGCCGGCGATGACGTCCTTGGGCCGGAGCTTGGGCGCGCCGCCGCCGCGGCCCTCGGCCACCAGGATGTCGCCGTTGGGCAGGATCAGCATCTGACGGGGGATGCGCAGGTCGCTGGCCAGGGCCGTGACGGCGAAGCCGGCCGGGACGGTCGGGACCCGGTCGCCCCAGCCCGCCGGCTTGGCGATCTTCATCGGCGGGATGAGGGTCTGGTCGATCCCGGGCAGCTCGGGGTTCGGGCCGGTCTGCTTCAGGTCGGCGCCGCTGCGATCGCAGGCGGTGAGCGCGAGGGCGAGCGCCGTGGCGCAGACGAGGGGGCGGCGGATCATCGGGCGACCTCCACCGGGCGGGGCGCGGACCAGGCGAGGTACCCCGCGAACAGGGCCAGCAGGGCGCAGAGGATCGACAGCATCAGGCCGAAGGCGCCCACGGAACTCCAGCCGTCCTGGCTGTGCTTGAAGGCG
>DASPLM010000206.1:0-5839 GCA_035627575.1 Caulobacteraceae bacterium
CGGCTCTGGGCGGTGGCGGGCCTCGTCGTGCTGCTGTCCATCGTCCTGCACGGCGTCACCTCCACCCCGCTGATGAGGCTGATCGACCGGCCCGGCCACGACCGCGAACCGGAAGAAAAGGCGAAGGGCGACGTCGTCGCCTGAACCTGCGGCGATCCGTCCCGAAAGCGTGGCCGGGAGACCGGCGTTACCCTTGCGGCGCATCGTCGGAGAGCGCCATGTCCCTCACCCCCGAACAGGCCAGGGCCCATGCGGACGAAGTCCGCGCCACCAGTTGCACCGTGCTGCGCGGGCTGATCCCGGTGGAGACCATCGACGCCTGGAACGCCGCCTTCCAGCCCCTGCTGCTGAACGCCATCGAGGCCGAGGGCGACGACCCGAACCGCGGCGCCAACCGCCACTACGTCACCCTGCCGTTCCAGGACCTGTGGGCCGATCCCGCCATCATCGACAACGACGCGATCATGGCCGTGGTGGAGGAGCTGGTCGGCGCCGACGGCGTCATGTGCCAGCTGGCCAGCGACACCCCGCTGATGGGCTCGGACTACCAGGACCTGCACCGCGACACCCAGCTGCTGTTCCCCGAGACCGGCGCGGAGAGCCCGCCCTACCAGCTGGCGGTGAACTTTCCCCTGGTGGACGTGACGCCGGAGAACGGCCCGATGGAATGGTCGCCGGGGAGCCACATGCTGCCCAAGGCCGAGGGCCTGCGCCGGATCGAGGCCGGCGAGGCGCCGCTGGAGCCGTGCCTGCTGAAGCGCGGCGACGTGCTGATCCGCGACGTGCGCCACATCCACCGCGGCACCCCCAACCGCACCCACACGCCCCGGCCCATGGTGGTGATCGGCTACTCGCGGCGCTGGCTGCACCGGCCGGAAGTGCAGATCCGCGTGCCGCGCGACGTGCTCGCGGGACTGCCCGATCGCGCCCGCCGCTGGCTGCGCTTCAACCCGGTGTTCGACACCGCGGCCGAGGCGGCCATGCCGGGCGAGAGCTACCGGGCGTTCGCCTACTGACGATCGCCTGCGCCTTTCCTCTGCAACCGCTGCGGCTCTGGGGCGTTGTGGAGCGGGGTAAAGTGTCCGGGGCGGCGTTTTGAAACCTGATGGATCGGACCAGGCGTTCCTCGCCGACGGCGGCGAGATGGGTGCGCTCATGCGCGCCCACGGCTGGTCGTCCTCGCCGTTGGGCGATCCGGCGGGCTGGCCGCAGTCGCTGCGGTCCGTAGTCGGCCTGTTGCTGACCTCCAAGTTCCCCATGTTCCTGGCCTGGGGGCCGGAGCTCGCCTTCCTCTACAACGACGGCTACGTGCCGATCCTGGGCGAGAAGCATCCCACGGCCCTGGGCCGACCCTTCCGCGAGGTCTGGTCCGAGATCTGGTCCGACATCGAGCCGCTCGTCGACAAGGCGCTCGCCGGCGAGGCGACCTTCCACGAGAACCTGCACCTGGTGATGGAGCGCCACGGTTACCCCGAGGACACCTGGTACACCTTCTCCTACTCGCCGGTGCGCGACGAGACCGGCGCGGTCGCTGGCATGTTCTGCGCCTGCACCGAAACGACCGCCCAGATCCTGGCCGAGCGCCGGATCGCGGCGGATACCGAGCGGCAGCGCCGGCTGTTCGAGGGCGCGCCCGGCTTCATCGCCATCCTGAGCAGCCCCGACCACGTCTTCGAATTCACCAACGACGCCTATGTGCGGCTGTTCACCGGCGGGCGCGACGTGATCGGCCAGAAGGCGCGCGACGTGTTTCCGGACCTCGCGGGCCAGGGCTTCTTCGAACTGCTGGACGAGGTCTACCGCAGCGGCGAGCGCTTCGTGGCCGAGCAGCAGCCGATCCGGCTCAAGCCCTCGCCGGACGAGCCCGAGACCGAGCTTTTCCTCGACTTCATCTACGCGCCGACGATGGACGAGGCCGGACGGGTCACCGGCATCTTCGTGGAGGGCTACGACGTCACCGGGCGGACCCTGGCGGAAGCGGCGATCCGGGCCGAGCGCGATCGAAGCGTCGAGATCCTGGAGAGCATCACCGACGCCTTCTACGCCATCGACGCGGAATCACGCTTCACCTACGTCAACCGCCGCGCCGAGGAGTGGTGGGGGCGGTCCCGAGAGCAGCTGATCGACCAGGTCTACTGGGAGGCCTTCCCCGAAGCCGTCGGCAGCCGGTCGTACGAGGCCCACCAGACGGTCATGCGGGAGCGGCGGCCGGTCAGCCTGGAGGCGGTCTCGCCGATCCTCGGGCGCTGGGTCGCCATGGACATCCACCCGACCCGCGGGGGCGGGCTGTCGGTCTATTTCCGCGACGTGCACGCGCAGAAGCAGGCGGAGGCCGAGCTCCGCGAGAGCGAGGACCACTACCGCCACGTCGTCGAGTTGAACCCGCAGGTGATCTGGACCTCCGCGCCGGACGGGCAACTGGATCACGTGGCCAGGCGCTGGGCCGACTGGACCGGCACCAGCGGGCTCGGAAGCACCTGGGGCGAGGCGATCCACCCCGACGACCTGGAGCCTTCGGTCGCCGCCTGGACCCGTTCGACCACGACGGGCGAGCCCTACGACATCGTCCACCGGATCCGCCTTCGGTCGGGCGAACACCACTGGATGCACTCGCGCGCCTTTCCGCGCCGCGACCAGGAGGGCCGGATCATCAAGTGGTACGGCTTCACCGAGGACATCCACGAGCGCCGGCAGGCCGAGGAGCGGATGCGCCAGAGCGAGGCCAACTTCCGCACCCTCGCCCAGGCCATGCCCAACCAGGTCTGGACGGCGCGCCCGGACGGCCTGCTCGACTGGTTCAACGACCGGGTCTACGACTTCGCCGGCGTGCCGGAGGGCAGCCTGGACGGGACCGCCTGGGCGACCATCGTCCATCCGGAGGACCTGGAGGCCGCCCGCGAGTCCTGGGTTCACTGCCTGACGAGCGGCGCGGAGTACACGACGGAATTCCGCCTGCGCCGCGCCGACGGCGAGTGGCGCTGGCACATCTCGCGCGCCCTGCCGCTCCGTGGGTCCGACGGCGAGATCGTCCGCTGGGTCGGGACCAACACCGACATCGAGGACCAGAAGCGCGCCGCCCGGGCGCTGGAGGAGCGCGTAGCGGAGCGCACCGCCGAACTCGAGCAGGCGCACGAGGCCCTGCGCCAGGCCCAGAAGATGGAGGCGGTGGGCCAGCTGACCGGGGGCATCGCCCATGACTTCAACAACCTGCTGACCGGCATCATCGGCAGCCTCGACATCCTGCGCCGGCGGCTCGATTCCGGCCGCTACGACGACGTCGACCGCTTCGTCGACGCGGCGGTGACCTCGGCCAATCGCGCCGCGGCCCTGACCCACCGCCTGCTGGCCTTCTCGCGGCGCCAGTCGCTGGACGTGAAGGCGGTGGACGTGAACGGCCTCGTGGCCTCGATGGAGGAGCTGCTCAGCCGCACGCTCGGCGAGAACATCGACCTGGCGCTGGGCCTGCACGCCGGCCTGTGGGCGGCCGAGACCGACCCCAACCAGCTGGAAACGGCATTGCTGAACCTGGTGATCAATGCCCGCGACGCCATGCCCTCGGGCGGCAAGCTGACCGTGGAGACCGCCAACACCACCCTGGACGAGAGCTACACCCTGCGCCACGAAGGCCTGGAGCCCGGCGAGTACGTGGTGCTGTGCGTCAGCGACACGGGCCTGGGCATGAGCCCCGAGGTGCTGAGCCGCGCCTTCGACCCGTTCTTCACCACCAAGCCGATCGGCCAGGGCACGGGGCTGGGCCTGTCGATGATCTACGGCTTCGCCAAGCAGTCCCGGGGCCACGTCCGCATCTACAGCGAGCCCGGCAAGGGCACGACGGTGAAGCTGTATCTGCCGCGCTCGTCCGACGCGGCCGACGCCCGCGACGAGGGCCGCCCCGAGCCGCTGGAAAGCGGCCACGGCGAGGTCGTGCTGGTGGTCGAGGACGATGCGGCCGTGCGCCAGCTGGTGGTCGAGGTCCTGCACGAACTGGGCTATGCGGCGATCGAGGCGATGGACGGGCGCGCCGCCGTGCCGATCCTGCAGTCTCCCCAGCGCATCGACCTGCTGGTGACCGACGTCGGCTTGCCGGGCATCAACGGGCGGCAACTGGCCGAGATCGCGCGCCAGCACCGGCCCGAGTTGAAGGTGCTGTTCGTCACCGGCTATGCCGAACACGCGGCCATCCGCGGCGGCTTCCTGGCGCCGGGCATGGAGATGGTCACCAAGCCCTTCGCCCTGGACCAGCTGGCGGGCAGGATCCGCGAGATGCTGACGGGCGCCTGACTGGAACCGGGGCCGTTCTCGCGGATTCCGTTCGCGAAGGAGACATCCATGTCCAAACGCGAACTGATCGATACCGGCAACGACAAGCGCTATGTACGGCGCGACGAGAACGGCCGCTTCAAGGAGGTGGTCGACGTCGGCCGCTCGCTGGCCGCAGACCGCCGCCAGCACTCGAGCACGGCCGCCAAGAAGGGCGAGGGCGACCGGGGCGACCGTCAGCACTAGCCCCGCTTCAGGTCAATCGGCGGTCTGCGCCGGTTTCGCCATCGTCAGGAAGGTCGCCAGGGCGGCGGCCAGGCAGACGAGGATCACCACGGCCATGGGCCGTGCGCTGCCGTCGTGGAAGAGGCCTGCCAGGGCCGCCGCGCCCGCGCCCAGGCCGAACTGGACGCAGCCGACCAGGGCCGAAAGACTGCCGGCTCGGTGGGGGTCCATGGCCATGGCGCCGGCGACGGCGTTGGGGCTGCCCAGGCCGTGCACGGCGACGGCGAAGAACAGGGGCGCCAGCAGGGCCGGCAGGCCGCCGATGCCGGTGAAGGCCGCCGCGACGAGCGCCATCCCCGCCAGCACGCCGATGACCAGCGCCGCCTGCAGGACCCCGTCGGCGCGGCGCCGCCGCAGCAGCAGGCGGTTCATCTGAGAGGCGCCGATGATGCCTGCGGCGTTCATGCCGAAGATCCAGCCGAAGTCCACGTCGCGCACGCCGTAGGTCCCGATCAGCAGCTCGGGCGAGGCGGCGATGTAGGTGAACATGGCCGAGGAAGCCAGGCCCCCGACGAGCACATACCCCATGACGCCGCGGTTGCTCAGCAAGGCGAGGTAGGCCGCCAGCGGCGTTTCGCTGCGGGCGCGGCGGCTGGTCTCCTCCGACCGGCTCTCCGGCGCCTGGAACCACACGGCGACGGCGGTGAGCGCCGCGAAGCCGAACAGCACCCAGAAGATCGCCCGCCAGCCGGCCGCCTGCTGGATATAGCCGCCGATCAGCGGGGCCAGGATGGGCGCCACGCCCATGATCAGCATCAGGATGGAGAAGATCCGCGCCGACTCCTGGTGATCGCAGCGGTCCCGCACGATCGCGCGCGAGACCACCACGCCGGCGCAGCCTCCCAGCGCCTGGACGAAGCGCCAGCCGACCAGCGCCTCCATGGTCGGGGCGAGGGCGCAGCCGACGGTGGCCACCAGGAACAGGGCGATGCCGGCCAGCACCGGCTTGCGGCGCCCGATCCGGTCCGACAGCGGTCCGTAGATCAGCTGCCCGAGCGCCAGGCCGATGAGGAAGGCCGCCACCGTCAGCTGGGCGACCGCAGGCGTGCTCCGGAGCTCCAGCGTCATGCGCGGCAGGGCCGGCAGGTACATGTCGATGGACATCGGCGCGAAGGCGATCAGCGCCCCCATCGTCAGCAGGAGGCCGAGGGGAAGGTGGGAGGCTGGCCGGGCGGCGGGGGGAGAAGCGTTCACCCGCGCCTTCGACCCGGAAACCGCTTCAGGCGCAAGCGCTGCGGCCGAGCAGCGTTCGGTGAAGCTTCTCGCAGGCAGAATCATGTGATTTCGTCGGGGG
>DASPLM010000207.1:0-3106 GCA_035627575.1 Caulobacteraceae bacterium
CGACTGACCGCATCGGCGAGGTGGCGCTCGCGGCGCGCGCCCATGAAACGGCCAGCCGGACGCTGCTGAAGCTGGTGTCGCAGATCGACCCGCGGCTGGACCTCGCCATGCGCGGCCTCGCCGGATCCCGGCCCGAGGTCGCGCGCGCCATCGAGGCGATGGACCTGCGCCGGGAGGAGATCGTCGCCCACCTGCTGAAGGCCGCCTACGGCCTGGATGACGACCGTGCCCGCGCCGCCTCGCGCCTGTTCCACGCCGTGTACCTGGCGGCCCAACTGCGCGCGCCGGATGACATTCGCGCCTTCACCGACCCGCCCTATGCCCTGCTGAGGGACCTGCTCGGCCAGGCCTGAGGCAGCGCCTAGTCCTCCCCCCGCGCGGCCTGACGGGGGCTGTACTTGGGCGCTGGCGCCAGGCGCATGACCTCGGCCTGGTAGCGCTCGTCGTCGCCGCCAGCCAGGAAGGGCAGGGCGTCGGCGCAGGCGTCGCAGAGCGCCTCCACCCATGGTTTCTCGGCCTTGTGGAAGTCCGACAGCACCCAGCCGTGCACCAGCTCCTTCTGGCCCGGGTGATCCACGCCCATGCGCGCGCGCCGGAAGTCTGCGCCAATCTGGCTGATGGTCGAGCGCACGCCGTTGTGCCCCGCCGCCCCGCCGCCGGCTTTCATGCGGAAGCGGCCGGGCGCCAGGTCGATCTCGTCGTAGAACACCACCACGTCGGCCGGGGTCAGCTTGTAGAAGCGCATCGCCTCGCCGATGGCGCGGCCGCTCTCGTTCATGAAGGTCTGGGGCTTCAGCAGCAGGGCCTTCACGGGGCCGTCCGCCGTATCGATGGTCCCTTCCGAGGCCACCGACTGGAACTTCGCGCGGTCGGGGCCGAAGCGCCAGCGGCGGGCGATGGCGTCGATGGCCATGAAGCCGATGTTGTGCCGGTTGTTGGCGTATTTCGGGCCCGGGTTGCCCAGGCCGGCGAGGATCAGCATGGCTCGTCCCTGAAGGTGGCGCCGGATATGGAAACGGCCTCGTCCGTGAGAACGAGGCCGCGTCCGGATAACACGTCTGAGGCGGAGGCTTAGTCTTCCGACTTGGCCTCGGCGTCGCCCGCGGCGGCTTCGCCCTCGGCCGCTTCCTCGGCGCCCTCGGCGGCGGCTTCGACGGCTTCCTCGCCATCGACCGGTCCGTCGATGTCCGCTTCCTTGTAGCCGGCGATCGTGGCGATCACGAAGTCGCGGTCGGTCACGGTGAACTTGGCGTCCTTCGGCAGCTTCAGGGCCGAGGCGCGGATGGTGTCGCCGATGTCGAGGCCCTTCAGGTCCACGACCAGCTCTTCCGGAATGTGGTCGGCCGGCACGGCCAGTTCGACCGAGTGGCGGACGATGTTCAGGGTGCCGCCGCGCTTCAGGCCCTGGCAGATGTCCTGATTCTTGAAGTGCACCGCCACCTCGATGGTGATGGTCGCGTGCTCGTCGACGCGCATCAGGTCGAAGTGGATCGGCATGTCGGTGACCGGGTGGAACTGGATGTCCCGGGCGATGACCGGCTGGGTCTCGTCGCCGTACTTCAGGGTCACGAGGTGGCCCAGCAGCTTGCCCGTGTAGAGCGACTTGCGGAAATCCTTGGTGTTCACGGCGATCGGCACGGGGCCGCGGTCGCCGCCGTACAGGATGCCGGGGACCATGTCCTTGTTGCGGACCGAGCGAGCGCCGCCCGTGCCGGTGCGTTCGCGGACTTCGACGTTGAGAACGATCTCGGCCATGAGCCTTAGCCTTCAAAACAAAACGGCCGCGCGTCTCGCGCGGCGTGGGACGACCCCGGAATTAAGAGCGCGGCTTAATACAGGCATCGCCCGTGTTTCGCAACTGCGCCCGGCGGATTTCGACTCCGGCCCGTCCGCCGCGACGTGCGGCGACGCTTTCGGACCGGCGTCGAGGCGAAGGTCCGGGCGGGAGAGGCTCCCGCCCGGCCTGCGGAGTTACTTCTGCGACGGCCCGGTCTGGACGGCGGGCTGCGAAGCCCCGGCGGCGGTCGGCGCGGACGCCTGCGACAGCGGCGGCGGCGTCATGGCGGCCGGCGCGCGATAGCCGGACACCTTGGTGACGCACTGGCCTGCGTCCATCAGCACGTGCTGGCCAAGGCAGAACACGTCCTCGTAGTGCGGCTTGGACACGGCCAGGCACTGGTAGAGGTTCAGCTTGGAGAGGTTCAGGCAATAGGTTCCGACGTTCTCGTTCAGCAGGCTGTCGATGCTGGCGGCGTTGTCCTCGCCCGCCGCACCGAGGACGGCCAGGGCGGCGATGGCCATGCCGCGGACGACGGCTTCGGTGTAAGGCGGGGAGGCGGACGCCGAGCTCACGCCCAGGCCGCTGCCGCTCATCGCCGCCTGCATCAGCATGGCGGAATCTTCGCTCGATCCCATCACCGGCATGGTGGACAGGCGCTTGGCTGTGGCCAGGCGCCCTTCTCGGTCCGAAACGTGCTCGCGCGACCACTTCTGGCGCTGGACGTCGTAGGCGGACTGCTTCACCGCCGTGCCCGCGCGGTGGATCGCCGCGCCGTCGGCGCTGAGGTTGGCGATGATGACGCCGGCGGCGGACTGCGCGCCCGGCAGCTGGGCGGCGTAGGCCGGGTCGGCCATCAGCTGGCGGATCACCTGGTTGCGGCTGGCGGGGTCGGCGGCGTAGGTCCGCACGCCCTGGACGAAGGCGGGGTCCTGCAGCGCCAGGACGGCGGCGTAGGCCACCGCGCCGCGCGAGAAAGACTTCGGCTCGAAGGCCGCGCCCCGGCGCAGGGCGACCTGGATGGATTCGGGGTCGGTCCAGGCGGCGCCGATCGAGGCGGCGTCGCGGACATAGGCCCGGTACGAGGCCGCCGCGTGCACCACATTGCTCGACAGCGCCATGGCCGGCGGCGGCGGGGGCGGCGGCGGCGGCGCCGGTTCTTCGGGCGTTTCACAGCCCGCCAGGACGAGCGCGGACGCGAACACGGCGGCCATTGCGCCGCCACGGATCAGAGCCGATTTCATGCGGGGCCTCCCCCCAAATCTGTACTTGGACGCCTCGGAGGCGCCGCGCGTTGAACAGACTATAGCGGCCTTCTGGCGAAAGTTC
>DASPLM010000208.1:0-2538 GCA_035627575.1 Caulobacteraceae bacterium
CACCGGCCGAGGCGGAGTAGGTGCCGACGTTCTGCGTCACAGCGCGCAGCGAAAGCAGCCCGATCGCCGCCAGCACGAGGACCAGCCCGAAGGCGATCCCGAAGCCGAGGGTGATCCGAGTTGCCACCTTGAGGTCGCGCAGGGCGCGGAACCGAGTCACACCAGCTCCCATACGGGCAGTCAAAAACGCGCCGCGGATTGTAGCGGTACGGGAGCGGTTAAGAAACAGACAAGTACGGGACAATCCGCGTCCCGGTACACCCGCAGCTCAAGCGGCGTGGAAGGCGTAGGCCTGCATGCCGATGCTGCCGTGTTCGAAACCGTCGTGCAGCCGTTCGGCGCGCGGAGTCGGGCCCGCGGCGCCCAATGCCACCGGCAGTGGCAGGAAATGCTCGTCCGTCGGGTGGGCGACGCGGGCTTCCGGGCAGCGCTCGGTCCAGCGGGCGATGCCCTCGACGTCGCCGGCCATCAGCGTCGCGTCGAGCCAGCGGGCGAAAGCCTCGGCCCAGGGGGCGGCGCCGGTCGCGCCGAAGCGGAAGTCGCGCAGGTTGTGCACCGCGCCGCCGCTGGCGAGGATCAGCACGCCCTCGTCGCGCAGCGGCGCCAGCGCGCGGCCGAGCGCCACGTGGTCGGCCGCGTCACGGCCGGGCATCACCGAGAGCTGCGCCACCGGGATGTCGGCTTGCCCGTACATGAGCTTGAGCGGCACCCAGGCGCCGTGGTCCAGGCCCTGATCCGGGTCGGCGCTGCCGGCCATGCCCTGCGCCCGCAGCAGGCCGAGCACGCGCGCCGCCAGTTCCGGCGCGCCGGGGGCAGGATAGCGCATCTCGTACAGCGCGCGCGGGAAGCCGTGGAAGTCGTGCACCGTCTCCGGCCGGGTGGCGCTGCTGACCGCCGGGGCGCCGGTGGTCCAGTGCGCGGAGACCGCCAGGACCGCCGACGGCCGGCCTAGTCGCTCGCCCAACCCGGCGAGGAAGGCGCGGCCGGGCGAATCCTCGAGGATCAGCGTCGGCGAGCCGTGCGAGACGAAGACGGTGGGGAAGGGGGCGGGCATGGTGCGGTCTCCAGGTGTTCAGAGACCAATATGGCCAAAGAAAAACCCCGGCCAAAGGCCGGGGTTTTTGAAACAGCGTTGCCGGGGTGACAACAATCAGTGCAGATGCCGCGGCAGGTCGGCGATCGACGCGTCGATCAGCTTGTCGGCCTGGGCGGGCTGGATGCCCTGGCTGAGCAGCTGGCGGCTGGCGGCGATGGCGATGTCCACCGTCAGGTTGCGAACCTCGGCGATCGCCTGGGCCTCGGCCTGGGCGATGCGGTCCATGGCCTGCGCCTCGCGGCGCTTGAGGGCCGCCTCCAGGTCCGCGGTGGACTGGGCGCGGATGCGCGCGGCCTCCTCGCGGGCGTGGGCGACGATGGACTCCGACTCCTTCAGGGCGTCGGCCTGACGCTTCTGGTAGGACGCCAGGGTGGCCTGGGCGTCCTCGCGCAGGCGCTGGGCCTCGTCGAGTTCGGCGCGGATCTTCTCGGCGCGGGCGTCGAGCATCGAGCCGATGGCGGCCGACGCCTTCTTCCAGACCAGCGCCATGAAGATGACGAAGGCGACCGCAACCCAGAATTCAGGGGCTTTCAGCATCAGCGGCGCTCCTCCATGACGGCGGCGACGGCCGCCTCGGCCTGGGCCGGGTCGGCGTCGATGCCCGCCAGCTTGGACGCGATCTCGCGGACGATGCCGGCGGCCTCGCCACGGACGTTGGCCAGGGCCTGTTCCTTGGCGGCGGCGATGCGGGTCTCGGCCTCGCGCAGGCGGTCGGCGATCTGCGCGTTCAGCGCGGACTGCTTGGCCTGGTTCTCGGCCTCGAAGGCGGCCACGGTCTCGGCGATCACCGCCTGGGCCTGGGTGCGGGCGTCGGCCATCGCCTTGTCCACGGTGGCCATCACGGCCTCCGCCTCTTCCTTGAGGCTGGCGGCCTTGGAGAGGTCGCGGGAGATGCGCTCCTGGCGCTCTTCCAGGACCTGCGCCACCACCGGCAGAGCCTTCTTGGACAGCAGGTAGTAGAGGGCGCCGAAGGTGAGCGCCAGCCAGAAGATCTGGGTCGGGAAGGTGGCGGGATTGAGCTGCGGCAGGCCACCGCCGCCGCCGTGCTCACCGCCGTGCTCGGCGGTCGCCGCGAGGACGGGGGCGGCCATCACGGTCAGCGTGGCGAGCGAGGTGCCCGCGACGCCCGACCAGCGGGCCAGCCGTCCCTTGGCCAACAGGTTCGACATGATCGGTCCCCCAAGGCAAAGGTACGGCGCCGAAAGCCCCCCAAAGAACCCTTTGGGACCGTCCGGTTTCAACGGAAGCTTCCGTGGGCGGGAGCCCACGGAAGCCCGTCGATCCGGAACTGGAGCCGGCGCCGCTTCAGAAGCGAAAGTCGCGTCTGGACGAGCCTTAGGCGAACAGAATCAGGAACGCGATCAGCAGGGCGAACAGCGCGACGGCTTCCGTCAGCGCGAAGCCCAGAATGCCGATCGGGAACACCTTCGGCTGCACCGCCG
>DASPLM010000209.1:0-3448 GCA_035627575.1 Caulobacteraceae bacterium
TCGACATGCTGATGCCGAACAAGGAAGGCCTCGAGACCATCCAGGAGATCAAGGCGCGCTGGCCCGGGACCCGGGTGGTGGCCATTTCCGGCGGGGGGCGCGGGCTGAAGAGCGAGTACCTGCTGCACATGGCCCGATCCCTCGGGGCCGACGCCATCTATGAGAAGCCCCTGCGCGCGGCAGGCTTCATGGACGTGGTGAGCGCCACCATGGCAGGCGGTTCCGAGACCGCCGCCCGCGCCGTCTGAATCTTTCGCGGCTCCGCTTGAGGCAGCTTCCGACTCTCCCGACAACCGGCGTCATGCAGGACGCTGACCATTACCGGCTGCATGCGGAGGAGTGCGAGCGCATGGCTCGCCGGTCGCCCCTTCCCGCCGATCGCGAGACCTTCCGCAAGATGGCCGACGAGTGGCGCCGCCTGGAGCAGGCGGCCGCGAAGCGGCGCGACATCCGCTCTTGACCGCCTAGTTGACCAGCCGGCTGCCGCCCTCGCGGGGGCCGACGCCGGTCGGGACCGGCACGTCCGTCCCGGCGTAGTCGGCATTGATGAACAGGGACGGCGCGCCCCGGAGCTCGATGCTCCGCGCCACGATCACGGTCCAGGCGGAGTCGCGCGCCACGTCCTCGGCGCCTTCGACGATCAGCCTGGCCTGGGGCACGTAAATCACCCCCAGGAGGGTGGCGACGTTGTCGCTGGTGATGGTGAAGGGCTTCACGTTCAGGCGCGTGGCCGCCATCACGAAGCCGGCGTAGGGACCGGACTTCCGCCCGTCGAGGTTGACCACGGCGTTGCCGGAAAAGTCGAAGTTGGAGGCGGTGTCGAACAGCAGCACCACGTCCTCGCCGGTCAGCCGGGCGTCCTCCCTCACCGTCAGGGCGCCGAGCATGAACCAGTGCTCGCCTTCCTCCAGCACCAGTTCGGCGTCGCCCTCGACGAGGTAGCCGCCGCAGTGGACCCCTGCCGGGATGGAGTGCCGGCCCTCGGTGAACCGCACCAGGTCGATGCTGCCGCACAGCCGCCCCGGGGTGAGCGGCAGGTTCCTGAACGGGTCCTCGATGGCCGCCGCGCCCGTGGCGGGCTCCGGCGTGATGACGCCCCGGGCCCAGTCCACCGCCTGCACCATTCCGGCCGAGATGCGGCCGCCGGAAACCAGGATCTCCTTGTTGGAGTGGACCATGCAGTCGGGCGCCGTGATCTTGCCCGCATCGGTCACCTCGATGGCCCGCTGGCCCAGCTTGCCGTGGGCCAGCACGCACAGCGGCGTGAGCATGACCGAGGTCGCGGTCGCGTCCGCGTGCAGGTTCCAGCCGCCGGGCGGAAGCAGGTTGCCGAAGAAGGAAGGGCGGTTGCCGTCAAGGCTCACGCGGATGGCCCGGGCGCCGCCCTCCATCGGCAGGACCTCGACGCCGACGTCGATCGCCGGGGCGTCGGCCCAGTCGGCGAACTGGCTCTGCACCCAACTGCGCGCGCGCGCCTTCGGGCCCTCCTCGTTCACCGCCAGCGCCAGTTCCGACGCCGCGGCCAGGGCAGCGGAGTCGGCGACGTCCTGCAGCTTGGTCTTGATGGAATGGACGGCATGAAGGTCGATAGCGCCCAGCGTCAACGCTGCGATCGGCGGCAGGACGAGAGCGAACTTGAGTGCGATGACGCCGCGGCGGTCGGCGCCGAAGCCGGTCAGCCAGCGGGCCGCGCTCCCGGCGAGATTCCGGATCATGCGCTCGCCTGCAGCATGGGCGGGGCGACCGATCCGCTTCGCGCGGCCTCCGCGCGGGCCGCCCGCAGCACGAACCTGATCTGGTAGCTCAGGAGCCGCCAGTTCAGGGGCTTCACCACGAAGGAGGTCGCGCCGAGGTGGAAGGCCCGGTCGATGGCGGCGACGTCCTCGCGGCCCGTCTCGACGATGACCGGGAGGTCGCGCCATCGCGGATCCGCGCGCAGGCGTTCCAGCAACTCGAACCCGTCCATCCGGGGCATCTCGAGATCGGCGAGTACGAGGTCGAAGGGGCGGCTCGCCAGCAAGTCCAGGGCGACGACGCCGTCGGGGGCCGCCACAAGCTTGGCCATATCGGACGACAGATGAACGTCCGCGAATTCCCTCAGGATCGGGTCATCATCGACGAACAGGATAGTCGCCGGCTCGTCGAGCACGTACGAAAACCCCCCCGTCGCCCCAGCATTCGACGACGTATACATGTGTTAAGCCCCTCGAAGGCATGCACCTTCGATGGCTCCACTTTAAGAGCCCGGTCATTAACGGTGTGTATAACCGGTGTGACAGGCTGTCGCAGCGGGGCTGGGAAGATCAGTGAAGTTCGCCTTCGCGAGAAGTGGGCGGAGTATTTCCCGCAAGCTGGCGCTCCTGGTGCTCGCCTCCCTCGGCGTCGCGGTGCTCATCACCTCGATCGTTTCGGGCTGGGCGGACGCCCGCCGCCAGGCCGTGCTGGAGAGCGAGCGGCTGACCGCGGTCGCGGGCGTGATCGCCTCGTTGTCGGCGGAGGCCGTGGAGGCGGGCGATCGGGCCGCCGCCTTCAAGTCGATCCGCGCCATCGCCCACATGCCCAACCTCAACTACGCCCGGCTGGAGACCGCTGACGGCCGGCTGCTGGCCGAGACCGGGGCCGGGGCCCGGCTTCTGCGCGACGCAACGCTGGAGACCAAGGCTGGCCGGGCGCGGCTTACCCTGCTCGACGCCCTGCGCACGGGCTCCATCCAGGTCTCGACGCCGGTCCGTTCGGGCAGCCGACAGATCGGAACCCTGACGCTGTTCAGCCGGACCCCGGAGCTGCGCGCCCGCCTGTTCGCCGCCGTGTGGGCGAGCCTCGCCGGCGCCGGCGTGGCCGCCGTGGCGGGCCTGCTCGTCGCCTGGCGACTGGGCGGGGCCATCAGCAGGCCGATCGTCGCCCTTGCCTCGGTCATCGGACAGGTGCGGCGCAGCCACGACTTCGAGACCGATGCCGCGATCGAGGCCGACGGCGAGGTAGCCGAACTGGTCGAGGGCTTCAACGAGATGCTGGCCGGCATCCGCGAGCGCGACGCCGCCATCGCCGCGCATGTGGCCGGCCTGGAAGCGACGGTGGCGGAGCGCACGGCCGAGTTGCGCGTCGCCAAGGAGGCGGCCGAGGAGGCCAGCGCCGCGAAGTCGGACTTCCTCGCCACCATGAGCCACGAGATCCGCACGCCGATGAACGGCATCCTGGCGCTCAGTGACCTGCTGTCCTCGGCCGACCTGCCGGCGCGGCAGAAGCGCTACGCGGACGTCATCGCCAAGTCGGGCCGCTCGCTGCTGTCCATCATCAACGACATCCTCGACTTCTCGAAGGTCGAGGCCGGCAAGCTCGAACTGGAGACGATCGACGTCGACCTCGCCGAGACGGCCGAGGACGTCGCCAGCCTCTTCTCTGAACGGGCGCGCGCGCGAGGCCTGGACCTGGCGGTGTTCGTCGATCC
>DASPLM010000210.1:0-2994 GCA_035627575.1 Caulobacteraceae bacterium
GCGTTCGCCTACGGCCAGGGGCCGACCGCCGCCTGCGCCGCCGCCCTGCCCCGCCCGCGCTGGGGCGGCGTCGCCAGGTGGATGGCGATCGGCGCCATCCAGGCGCTCGCCTTCGGCCTCCTCGCCGCGGTGCAGTGGGTCGCCCGCGCCCCCGGCCGCGCCGCCGCCCTGGATCGCGCCGCCCGGGGGCTCGGCAAACTGCTGTGGTTCGGCGTGTTCAAGATCGAGTTCTACGGGCGCGCCGCCGCCCGCACCGCCGCCTAGACGTGCCTCGGAGACCTGAATGAGACCTTCCATCCTGACGGACTGGACCGCCCAGAAAGCCGCCGCCTTCACCCGCGAGACCCTGCGGTTCCGCCACCGCCTGCACGAGCGGCTGATGTTCACCGACGCGGGCCTGGTCGAAATCCTCGACCGCTGTCCGCGCGAGCGCCTGGCCGTCTTCACCATGGGCGAGGACCCGGCCGACAGCGCCAGTTGGCGCCGCGGCGTGGCGGGGGATCTCTCCGGGACCGAACTGCTGCGGGCGGCGCGCGACGGCCGGCTGTGCCTCAGCCTGCGCGGGGTGAACGAGCACCATGGCGACTACGCCGCCCTGTCCGCCGAGATCTTCGCCGACAAGGCGCGCTTCGCCCCGCACGTGCGCACCTCCCACCGCGAACTGACCCTGACCATCTCCTCTCCGGGAGCCCAGACCTTCTACCAGACCGACCTCGCGGCCGCGTCGATGTTCCAGGTGCGCGGGCGCCGGTCCCTGTGGGTCTATCCGGCGCAGGCGCCCTTCGTCGGCGAGGATCACCTGGAACGACGGACGCTCGGCCAGGCGGGCCGCCACCTCGCCTGGGAGCCCGCCTTCGACGAGGCCGCGCGGCTCATCGCGCTCGAGCCGGGGTGCATGGCCTCGTGGGCGCCGGCGACGCCGTTTCGGGCTGTGAACCACGACCTCAACGTCACCCTGACGGCCGAGTTCATGACGCCGGCGGCGCGGATGCAGGCCGACATCATCTACGCCAACGCCTGCCTGCGCCGGCGCTTCGGCGCCCGGCCGGTGGTTCAGCACGGCCTCCACCCCAAGGCCTTGGGCAAGGCGGCCCTTGGCCAGGTGCTGCAGCGGATGGCGCGCAGGCGGACCTTCGTCCACACGAGGCCGCAGTTCCGGCTTGCGGTCACCCGCACCGCCGCCTGAGCGTTCCGCGCCGCCGCCGGGCGGTGTAGGGACGTGGCCATGAACACCGTGCGCTACGTCTTCGAACCGCCCATCCAGCCTTCCGTCGCCGTCGCCGGCAGCGACGCGCGCTTCCCGGTGCGCCGGATCTTCTGCGTCGGCCGCAACTACGCCGCCCACGCCCGCGAGATGGGGGCGGATGACCGCGAGCCGCCATTCTTCTTCGCCAAACCCGCCGATGCGGCAGTGGATGCCGGCGGGACCATTCCCTACCCGGTCGACACCGCCGACCTGCACCACGAGATCGAACTGGTCTGCGCCCTCGGCGCGGGCGGAGCCGACATCCCGCTCGAGCGGGCGCTGGAGCACGTCTGGGGCTACGCCGTCGGCGTCGACCTCACCCGCCGCGACCGCCAGGCCGAAGCCAAGGCCAAGGCGCGGCCGTGGACCGTGGCCAAGGGCTTCGACCGCTCGGCGCCCATCTCGTCCGTCCGCCCGGCGGAGGGACGCCATCCCGCGTCGGGCCGCATCTGGCTGGCGGTGGACGGGGCGGTGAAGCAGGACGCCGACCTCGCCGACATGACCTGGAACACCGCCGAGATCATCGCCGCCCTCTCGCGGTCGTTCGAGCTGAGGCCGGGCGACCTGATCTTCACCGGCACGCCGGAAGGCGTGGGGCCGGTCGGGCGCGGCCAGACCGTGACCGGCGGCATCGACGGCGTGGGCGAGATCCGCCTGGGTTTCGCCGGCTAGCCCCGGGCCGGACCGGCGTTTGCTTCAAGGGTTCCGGCCACCTAGTCTCCGGGCGTTCACGACCACGATGACCGGCCGCGCGGGACTGTCCGCGTCGTCCAAGTCCAGGAGCCCCCGATGCCGACCTACCAGGGAACCATCAGCGACGACGCCATCTGGGCCGTCGACGCCCTCGACAACACCGTGTTCGGCCTCGGCGGCGACGACCGGATCGAGACCGGCTCGGGCGACGACGTGATCGACGGCGGCGACGGCGACGACACCATCACCGCCGGCAGCGGCGACGACCTGATCCGCGGCGGCGCGGGGGCGGACACGCTCAACGGCGGCTCCGGCGACGACGTCATCGTTGTCGAGGGCTTCGACAGCATCAACGGCGGCAGCGGCGTGGACACCATCGACCTGTCGGGTCTGAGCCACGGCGTCCAGGTCAATTTCGTCCCCACCAGTTCGTCGCCGGCGGTGATCACGAACTACGACGGGCTGTCGCATACGGACGACCCGATCGTGGCCCACATCACTCAGGTGGAGTCCGCCATCGGCACGGCCTTCGCCGACGACTTCACCGCCGACGAGGCCGAAGACGCCGCGGACATCGTCATCGACGGCGGCGGCGGCGACGACACCATCCGCGTCGGCGGCGGCGACGACGTCATGCACGGCGGGACGGGCAACGATTCGCTCGTCTCCCTGGGCGGCGTCGACACCCTTTACGGCGGCGAGGGCAATGACCTCCTCTATGCAGCCGGGACGGGCGCGGGCGACGTGCTCGACGGCGGGGCGGGCACCGACCAGTTGAAGGCCAGCGTCCATGCCGATGTCCTGATCGGCGGCGCCGGTGTCGACACGGTCGATTACGGCGGCGCAGGTTCCGTGACGATCAACATCGTTACCGGCGTGCACACGGGCGTGGCCGCCGGCGACACCGTCGTCGGCGTTGAGCGGTTCGCCCTCAGCTCCGGCGCGGACGCCTTCACCGGAGGCGCACGCGCAGAGTACGTGCGAGGTGAGAACGGCGACGACGTGCTGAATGGCGGCGGCGGCAGCGACACCCTGCTCGGACAGAACGGCGCCGA
>DASPLM010000211.1:0-6201 GCA_035627575.1 Caulobacteraceae bacterium
TGATCATGCCCGGCGACAACGCCGAGCTGGAAGTCGAGCTGATCAGCCCGATCGCCATGGACCAGGGCCTGCGCTTCGCCATCCGCGAAGGCGGCCGCACCGTCGGCGCCGGCGTCGTGGCCAAGATCATCAAGTAAGACCGACGCCTCACAGCGTTGCAAAGCGGCCCCCGGAGCGATCCGGGGGCCGTTTTCATTTTCTCTCTTCTCCCATCGGGAGAAGGAGGGCCCCGCGCACCGGAGCGAGCCTGCTCGCGGAGGTCTGCGCGGGAGGATGAGGACCATCGCCGCCCGTAGCTCCGCCCCTCATCCTGCGGCGCGAAGGACGGATCGGCTTCGCCGCTCCGTGCGCCGATAGCCTTCTCCCCTCGCGGGGCGAAGGTGAGCGCCTTGCGCCAGCTTGCGGATCAGGGCGCGATTCCACCTATGCGCCGCCGGATCCCGCCCCTCAGTCCTACCCGCATCCCCTGCCGCGAGCCTGTTTCGCCGACTGTTCGCGTCGGTGGAAATTCCCTGTTCCGCTCGCCGAACGTCCCTGTTCCGACTTCCCTGTTAATCCGGAAAACATCAGCAATATCAGCAGTGGCTGGGCCGCCGCCTGTTCCGCGGTTCTCCGAACAGGGAATCGCCGCCCCGGGGGAGCATCGAGGAGGGCGCCGGGGCCGGGGGTGCAGGGGGGCGATGGAGCGTGACAGGACAGGACCGCTCGGCTTTCATGCCGCCATGCTCCGCTGCCTCGCCGCCGCTCTCGTCCTGCTGACCGCCGCCGTGCCTGCGGCGGCCGAGCCGATCCCCTATGGCGAGACGGTCCGGCCGCGCTCGAACTGGCGCGAGAGGGCGGCGGAGAACCTGGTCGGGGCGATCCCGGCCGACGACGCTTCCGCGCCCAGGATGCTGACGCTGAACAATTACTGGGGCATGGGGCAGAACCCGAAGAACCCGTGGCGGGGCACGCCGCGGTTCGACGGCTACGACGGCAATTCGGACGGGACCTGGGCCGTCTTCTCGGACCCCCGCTTCTCGGCCCGGGCCGTCGCCATCGAACTGAGGGACCAGCACCAGGCGGGCGTGATGACGGCGCGCGGCGTCGCCGCCGTGCTCGACCCGGCCGGCGCCGAGCCCCTGGCCCGCGCCATGATGGAAGGAACCGGCCGGTCCGTCGACCAGCCGCTGGAGCTGTTCGACGCCGCGGGGCCGACGCCGAGGCTGGCGCAGGTCATGCGCAACATCGCCCGCTACCGCCTGGGCGGCGGACTCCAGCCGACCGAGAGCCTGATCCACACCGGGCTGGAGGCGGTCCGCTACGACCGCTTCGACCAGAGCGCCCAGGGCTACGCCGGCTGGCGGTCGGCCAATCCCGAGTGGCAGCCGCAGATCGCCCGCTTCGAAGCCTATCTGGCGGGGCAGGGGCTCGCCGGCCGCTTTCCGACCTGGCAGCTGCTGCGCACGGCGTCGGACTGGAAGGGCTGCGGCGCGCCCTTCACCGTGCCGCCCGAGGAGGTCTGGGCCAACGCCGCCCAGACGCTGAAGCTGATCGACCAGCGGGTGAAGCCGGTCATGCCGGGGCTCGAGATCATGTCGGGCTATCGGCCGGGCTGGCTGAACGTCTGCGCCGGCGGGGCGGAGCGCAGCGCCCACCGCGAGTTCTTCGCCTTCGACATGGTCCCCGGCGACGGGATCGACCGCTCCGGCCTGATGATGCGGATCTGCCCGGTCTTCGCGACCGAGGGGGCGGCGCGGCAGATGGGGCTGGGCTTCTATTCCGGGGTCCGCTTCCACATCGATACGTCCAGCTACCGCACCTGGGCCTCGTTCAACCGGGTGGCGTACCGGCCCTGCGCCGAGGACGGGGCCGTCAATCCCGTCCCCGACGTCCCGCCGCCGCCGCCGCCGTTCCCGCCGGTGTTCCCCTCGCGCTGAAGGCCTTGCATGACCTCGATGTCATGACCGCGAATTAAGCTGACTCCGCGCGACGATGGCGTAGCTTCCCGCTCGACAGCTGGAGGAGATAGCTCCCAATGAAATCCCGCCTTTACGCCGCCGCCGCAGCCCTGGCCCTCTTCGGCGCCGCCGGCGCCGCCCAGGCCGCCGACGTCGAGATCAAGGACGCGGTCGCCCGCGTCGTCATCATCCCCGAGGACCGTAGCGACGTCGCCGTCGAGATCGTCCCGGGCACGGCTACCCAACTGCCGAAGATCACCATGCAGCGCACCGGCTCGGGCAAGGTCATCCTCGACGGCAACCTCGGCCGGAACCGCATCCGCGGCTGCGACGGCAAGGTGGTGGCGGGCAGCCAGCCGCTGGACGGCCTGGCCGGCGTGAAGGTGCGCATCCGCGGCGCCGACGATGTCTCCATGGCGCAGTCGCCCATCATCACCATCCGCACTCCGAAGGACCTCGACGTTTCCGCCAAGGGCGCCGTGTTCGGCTGGGTCGGCCGGTCGGACCGGGCCGAGGTCGGCAACGCCGGCTGCGGCGACTGGACCATCGGCGACGTGAAGGGCTCGCTGGAGATCGCCCAGGCGGGCTCGGGCGACACCCGCGCCGGGTCGAGCGCCTCGCTCAGCATCTCCATCGCCGGCTCCGGCGACGTGGCGGCCGGGCCGACCGGCGACCTCGAGGCCTCCATCGCCGGCTCCGGCGACGTCCGCGTCGCCTCGGTCAACGGCCGGGTCGAGGCCGCCATCGCCGGCTCCGGCGACGTGCGCGTCGATGGTGGCCGCGCCACCTCGGTGGAGGCCTCCATCGCCGGCTCGGGCGACGTCCGCGTGGACGCCCCGGCGACCAGCGCGGAGGCCAACATCATGGGCTCCGGCGACGTCTACATCCAGAGCGTGTCCGGCACGACGTCGAAGAGCGTGATGGGCTCGGGCACCCTGCGCGTCGGCGGCTGATCAAGCGCGGCTCCCAAGCGGGGAAGGAAAGGAAGGGCCGGGGCGGCGACGTCCCGGCCCTTCTCCGTTCCCGCTCCCGTTAAGCTCGTTCCCTCCCAAGGGTCGTTGCCCGGCCCGATAAGCCGCACTAGGTTGCGCGCTTCGCCCACCCCCGCCATGGATTTCCCGTGACCGACGCGACCGACATCGCTGCCCTGTCCTTCGAGGACGCGCTCGCCCAGCTGGAGAAAATCGTCTCCGAACTGGAGTCCGGACGCGCGCCCCTGGAGAAATCCATCGAGCTCTACGAACGCGGCGCCCTGCTGAAGGCGCACTGCGAGAAGCGGCTCGAGGCCGCGCGGCTGCGGGTGGAGAAGATCGTGGTGCGCGGGGACGGTCCGCCGACGACGGAGGCCGCGGAGTTCTCGTGACGGTCTCGCCTCAGATCACGTTCGCCGATTTCGAGAAGGTCGACATCCGCATCGGCACCATCCTCAAGGCCGAGCCGTTCCCCGAGGCGCGCAAGCCTGCATACAAGATCACCGCCGACTTCGGGCCGGAGATCGGGGTGAAGAAATCCTCCGCCCAGGTCACCACCCTCTACACCACCGAGGAGCTGGTGGGCCGCCGGGTAGCCGCCGTCGTCAACTTCCCGCCGCGCCAGATCGGCCCGTTCATGTCCGAGGTCCTGTGCCTGGGCTTCCCGGATGCGGACGGCCAGGTGGTGCTGGTCACCATCGACCGCGACGCGCCGAACGGCGGGAGGCTGTTTTGAGCGTCACCCTGGTCAAGCCCGACGCCGGCGTGATCGCTGCCCGGGCCGAGGAGGTCGCCGACCTCGTCACCGTGGCGCTGGACGAGCTTCTGCCGCGCGCCGACGGACCGGAAACGCGGCTGACCGAGGCCATGCGCTACGCGGCGCTGGGCCCCGGCAAGCGGCTACGGCCCTACTTCGCCATCGAGACGGCGCGGATGTTCGACCTGGAGGAGCGGCCGGTCCTGCGCGCCGCGTGCGCGTTGGAGTGCATCCACGCCTACAGCCTGGTGCACGACGACCTGCCCAGCATGGACGACGACGACATGCGCCGCGGCCGTCCCACGGTGCACCGGGCCTATGACGAGGCCACCGCGGTGCTGGCGGGCGACGCCCTGCAGTCGGCGGCCTTCGAGATACTCGCCCATCCCGACACCCACGACGACGCGGAGGTGCGCGCCGAACTGGTCAGCCGCCTCGCCCTGGCGTCGGGCGCGACCGGCATGGCCGGCGGCCAGATGATCGACCTGCTGGGCGCCCGGGACGATCTCGGCGGCGTCGCCCGCATGCAGCGCCTCAAGACCGGCGCGCTGTTCGCCTACGCCTTCGAGATCCCGCTGATCATCGGCGACGCGCCCGAGAACCAGCGCAACGCGCTGCTGATGTTCGCCCAGGACCTGGGCCTGGCCTACCAGATCGTCGACGACCTGCTGGACGTGGAGGGCGACGAGGACCTGCTGGGCAAGGCGGCCGGGGGCAAGGACGCGGCGAAGGGCAAGACCAACTTCGTCACCTTGCTCGGCCTGGACGCCGCCCGCGACCGTGTGGGGCTGCTGGCCGATCAGGCTCGTCGCCACCTCGACATGTTCGGCGACGACGCGGATTTTCTGCGGGCCGGCGTGGACTTCGTGCTACAGCGGCGCGCCTGAACCGTACGCCGACGCGCCCCGCGCAGCCGCCCGAGCTTTCGATGTCCGCCACGCCGCTCCTCGACACCGTGAAGTCCCCCGCCGACACCCGCGGGTTCTCCATGCCGGAGCTGAAACAGCTCGCCGACGAGCTGCGCACCGAGACCATCGACGCGGTGTCGGTGACCGGCGGACATCTCGGCGCGGGGCTGGGGGTGGTCGAACTGACCGTGGCCCTGCACCACGTGTTCGAGACGCCCAGGGACATCGTCATCTGGGACGTCGGCCACCAGGCCTATCCGCACAAGATCCTCACCGGCCGCCGCGACCGCATCCGCACGCTCCGCCAAGGGCAGGGCCTCTCCGGCTTCACCAAGCGCAGCGAGAGCGAGTACGATCCGTTCGGCGCCGCCCACGCCGCCACCTCGATCAGCGCAGCGCTCGGCTTCGCCGTCGCCCGCGACAAACGCGGCGACGATAGCCACGTCATCGCCGTGATCGGCGACGGCTCGATGTCGGCAGGCATGGCCTACGAGGCCATGAACAACGCCGCGGAGACCACGAAGCGCCTCATCGTCATCCTCAACGACAACGACATGAGCATCGCGCCCCCGGTCGGCGGCATGAGCTCTTATCTCGCGCGCCTCGCCGCGACCAAAACTTATCGCCGCATCCGCAAAGCCGCGAAGACTGTCGCAGAGCATCTGCCGGCGCCGATCCATGACGTCGCCAAGAAAGCCGAAGAATACGCCCGCACCATGGTCACCGGCGGCACCTTCTTCGAAGAGCTGGGCTTCCATTATCTCGGGCCGTTCGACGGCCACGACCTCGACACCATCGTGCCGATCCTGAAGAACGCGCGCGACATGGACGATCGCCCGGTGCTGATCCACGTCGTCACCAAGAAGGGCAAAGGTTACGCCCCGGCCGAGAACGCCGCCGACAAATATCACGGCGTCTCCAAGTTCAACGTCGTCACCGGCGAGCAAGCCAAAGGCGCGAGCGCGCCGAGCTACACCAAAGTGTTCGCCCAAGCGCTCGTCCGCCAAGCCGAGAAAGACGAGAAGATCGTCGCCATCACCGCGGCGATGCCGTCCGGCACCGGCCTCGATCTCTTCGGCTCGAAATTCCCGGACCGCACCTACGATGTCGGCATCGCCGAACAGCACGCGGTCACGTTCGCGGCGGGCCTCGCCGCCGACGGCATGAAGCCGTTCGCCACCATCTACTCGACCTTCCTGCAGCGCGGCTACGACCAGGTCGTCCACGACGTCGCCATCCAGAAGCTGCCCGTGCGCTTCGCCATGGACCGCGCCGGCCTCGTCGGCGCCGACGGCGCAACCCACGCGGGCTCGTTCGATGTCGGCTACATGGGCGCGCTGCCCGGCATGGTGCTGATGGCGGCGAGCGACGGCAACGAACTCAGCCGCATGGTCGCCACCGCCGCCGCGATCGACGATACGCCCTCCGCCTTCCGCTATCCGCGCGGCGACGCTGACGGCGCGCTTGGCGCAGATTGCGATACGCCGCTCGAAATCGGCAAAGGCCGCATCGTGCGCGAAGGCACGTCCGTCGCGCTGCTCAACTTCGGCTCACGCATGGGCGAGGCCCACAAAGCCGCCGACAAGCTCGCCGCCATGGGCCTCTCCACCACGCTCGCCGACGCC
>DASPLM010000212.1:0-6305 GCA_035627575.1 Caulobacteraceae bacterium
CGGCGGTGAGCAGCAGCGTGTCGCGGTGGCCCGCTCGCTGGCCAACCGGCCGCGCCTGCTGCTGGCGGACGAGCCCACCGGCAACCTCGACCCGGCGACCTCCAAGGTGGTGTTCCAGGCCCTGCACGACCTGGTGCGGGAGACCGGCGTCGCCGCCCTGATCGCCACCCACAACATGGAGCTGGCCGGCTACATGGACCGGGTGTTCGCCCTCAAGGACGGCCACCTCGAGCACCGGCCGGCGGAAAGCCACGCCTACTAGCCGATCCGCACCCCATCCCCTTCGAACGTCAGGGGCAGGCTGAGCATGGCGCGGAACACCTTGTAGCCCATGCGCCCTGGCCGGTACGCGTGCAGGAAGAGGCGCGGGCGGCCGTCGGGCCCGGTCGCGACGCTGGGATGGCCGGGGGCCCACCAGTCGGCGCTGGAACGCAGCAGCGGCTCGGGCGCCTTGCGCCAGGGTCCGCGCGGGTCTTCCGCCACGGCCGTGCCGATGCCGTAGCGCCATGTGGAGAAGTCGTTCCCGGCGTAGAAGGCATGGTAGCGGCCGTCCTGCCGGGTGATCCACACGCCCTCGATGAGGTGCGCCTCCCACGGCTGGTCGTTGACCAGGATGACGCGCCGATCGCCGACGAGGGCGGACCCGTCGGCCGACAGCGCCTGGATGTAGATCGGCGTGGTCAGGGCCTCGGCGATGTCCTCCAGCTCGGGGCCGGCCCGGGCCAGCCGCTCGCCGAAACCCTCGTAGTCATCGACCACCGCCTCCAGAAGCGGCTGCTCGACGAAAAACTGCTCCATGGGTTCCAGCGTCGCGATCCAGGGCCACAGCGTCGCGACCAGGGCGGCGGCCCGCCGGCCCGCATCGTCCGGGAAGAGCCGGGCGATGAGCTCCGGCCGCTGGTGCAGCCGTCCCGCCAGGAGGCGCGGCCAGACCTCGTTGCGGTCCTCCTTCCAGACCAGCAGCGGCTGGCCGTCGGCGTCCTGCACGATGTGGCCGTCGATGACGCCGCCAGACAGCAAGGGGCGGTCCAGGGTGGTCCATGGTCCCGCCGGCTGCGCGGCCCTGGCCAGGCCGATGGCCAGGGTGCGGTCCCGTTCGCGGGCGGTGAAGACCAGCCAGTACTCGCCGCCGACCCGGTGCATCTCCGGGGCCCAGAAGTCCGCGCGGTCGTGACCGGTCAGGCACCAGGCGGGCGAACGGCCCTCCGGGAAGACGAAGCCCTCCGGCCGCCATGTCTCAAGGTCGTCAGACTTCAGGATCGGGAAGGCGTTGGCGGCGTCATTGGACGTGGCTGTCAGATACCAGGCAGGCCCGCCGTCTTCCTCCACCCGCAGCACGCTCGGATCCCCGTAGCCGTAGAGGATCTCCGGCGAGGCGGCCTCGGTCAGCCGCGGCTCGTAGGGCGCCTCGAAGTCCGGCGTGGGCAGAGGGCGGCGGCTGAGCGGCAGGTGTACGCCGAAGTCGCCGGCCACCGCCTCGTAGAGGTCCAGCCAGCCGTTCTGGTGGCGCAGGGGCAGGTCGTAGCGGCGCAAGATCGGCCGGCCCGACGGACCGGAACCCGCGATGGTCAGGGACCGCGACGGGCAGCCCGGGCCGGCGCCGCCGACTTCGATCTCGAAGCGTACGGGGCTGCCTTGGGGCGTCTCCAGGAGGAGCCGGTCGCCGTCGAGGTCGAGAGCCGCGTGGGTCAGGCGCATGGGGTCAGGACGCGCCGGGCGGCGGGTTTGTTCCGACGGCGCGGCCGCTGAAGCGCGGCGCCAGGCGCGGCCACAGGATGCTGAGCGCGAGCCCGGTCATCACCAGGGCCGCCGCCGCCAGCTTCCAGCCGGGCAGGGGCTCGCCCAGCCACATGAGCGAGGCGCCCATGCCGAATACCGGCACCAGCAGCGACAGGGGCGCGACCGTGGCGGCCGGGTAGCGCGACAGCAGGAAGCCCCAGACGGCGTAGCCGAAGAGGGTGTTGCCCACCGTCTGCCAGACCAGCGCCGCCCAGGTCTCGGCCCTGGCCGAGCGCACGCCCTCGACCCAGGAGGGCCAGCCCTCCAACGCCAGCGACAGGGCGAACAAGGGCGGGAAGGAGAAGAGGCTGGCCCAGACGACGAAGGCCAGCATGTCCACCTTGCCGGCGGCCTTGGCGGCCATGTTCCCGCCGGCCCAGCTGAGGCCCGCCAGCAGCACGAGACCAAGCCCGAGCGGCGTGGTCGTGGCGTCGGTATGGGCGGCGATGACGGCGATGCCGGCGACGGCCACCACCAGGGCCACCCACTGGAACGTCCGCACCCGCTCCTTCGTCAGCCAGATGGCCAGGCCGATGGTGAAGAAGACCTGCATCTGCACCACCAGCGAGGCCAGCCCCGGCGAGATGTCGCTCTTCATGGCCACGAACAGGAGGCCGAACTGGCCGGCGCCGATCAGCAGCCCGTACAGGGCCATGATCCGCCAGGGGACCGCCGGGCGCTTCAGGAAGAACACCAGCGGGAAGACCACCAGGGTGAAGCGCAGCGCCGCGAACAGCAGCGGCGGCAGGCGCTCCAGCCCGATGTGGATGACGACGAAGTTGGAGCCCCAGACCGCCACCACCGCGAGGGCCAGAAGCGCATGGCGCCAGGAGAGGGCGGGCGAGGGCATGGGCGGTCCGGCGACGGGGGAGGAGCCGCTCAGATCGGTCTTCGCGGCGATCGGCGCAACCCTGAAGCTTCTCCCTCTCCCGTTCGAGTTCCCTGTTCCGGCGTGAATTCCCTGTTCCTGAAACAGGGCCCCTGTCACCGTCCTGCGAGCCGACTTCCTGAGTTCATCCCGCATCTCGCTAGCGCCTTTCAATGCTTTCAAAGACCAAAGACTTTCAGGCTAAAAGCGGACGGCGAGGCGTCCGCCGAGGCATGGTCGTCGCCGTAGCGACCTCGTTGCTTGCGGCCCAATAACAGGGAATTTCCGGACGCGCGGAACAGGGAATTTCGGTGCGCGGAACAGGGAATTCGCCGTCGCCTCGCCGACCGCATCAATCCCCTCGAACCACCCATGCCGTCCCCTGGCGACCACGCGCGGGCGGTCCTGAATGCTCGGGTCGAGGCGAAACGGTCCGGTGATCCGCGGGGCCGGGTCAAGGAGAGGGAGAACGGCAGCCTTGCCAAGCCCGCGACTCCATCCTCCTACTGGGCGCCTCACGCTGGGGAGCGCCCGTCCATGTTCCGGAAGACCGCCTGCGCGCTGGCCGCGCTGACCTGCCTGTCCGCCGCCGCGCCGAAGCCGGACGCGGCCGCCGCCGGCGAGGCCGAGTTCCGGTCGATCTACAAGGAGCTGGTGGAGACCAACACCACCCTGTCGGAGGGCAGCTGCACCCTGGCGGCCGAGCGCATGGCCGCGCGGCTGAAGGCGGCGGGCTTCCCCGACAGCGACCTGCACCTGATCCCCGCGCCCGGAAAGCCGCGCGAGGGCAGCCTCGTCGCCATCCTGCCGGGCAGGGATTCCAAGGCGAAGGCGATCCTGCTGCTGGCCCACATCGACGTGGTGGAGGCGCGTCGGGAGGACTGGACGCGCGATCCCTTCACCCTGGTGGAGGAGGACGGCTTCTTCTACGCGCGCGGCGCGACGGACGACAAAGCCCAGGCGGCGATCTGGGTGGATACGCTCGCCCGCTTCAAGCGCGACGGCTACCGGCCCAGGCGCACCCTGAAGATGGCCCTGACCTGCGGCGAGGAGACCGCCGGGGCCTTCAACGGCGCCGAGTACCTGGCCAAGCACCACCGCGACCTGATCGACGCCGAGTTCGGCCTGAACGAGGGCGGCGGCGGGCGGCTGGACGCCGCGGGCAACAAGGTCATGCTGCACATCCAGGCCGGCGAGAAGTTCCCGCAGAACTACCGCCTGGAGGTGACCAACCCCGGCGGCCACAGCTCCCGCCCGGTGGACGAGAACGCGATCTACCGACTGTCCGAGGCGCTGGGGAAGGTCCGGGCCTATCGCTTCCCGTGGAAGCACAACGACGCGACCGTCGGCTACTTCAAGGCCATGGCGCCGCTGACGCCGGGCGAAGGCGGCGCGGCCATGGCGCGGTGGGCGGCGAACCCAGGCGACGCCGAGGCCGCGGCGACCGTGGCGGCGGTGAACGCCAGCTACAACGCCGTGCTCCACACCACCTGTATCCCGACCCTGCTGGACGGCGGCCACGCCACGAACGCCCTGCCGCAGCGGGCCCGCGCCAACGTCAACTGCCGCATCTTCCCTGGCGAGACGGTGGAGGAGACCCGCCAGGCCTTGATCCGCGCCATCAACGATCCTCAGGTGACGGTGACGACGCTGGAGACCCGCAGCGAGATCTCGCCCCCGCCGCCCCTGACGCCCCAGATCATGGGCCCGGCCAGGAAGGTCGCCGCCGAGGTCTTCCCCGGCGTGCCCTTCGTCCCCGCCATGCTGGCCGGCGGCACCGACGCCGCCTTCATGACCCCCGCCGGCATCCCGACCTACGGCCTCACCGGCATCTTCGGCGAAGCCGACGGCAACGGCGCCCACGGCCTGAACGAGCGCCTGCGTGTGCGCTCGCTGATGGAGGGGCGGGTGTTCCTCTACAAGCTGGTGAAGGAGTACGCGGGGTAGGGCGCTACTGCGGCGCCGTCGCCTGGCCCGTACCCTCGCAACGCGTGGTCTCAACGGGGCAGTCGTAGGCCAGCTTGCAGGTGTAGGAGCCGATCATACCGCCGCCGGTGCACGGGCTGCTGACCAGGGTGGCGCCCTTGCACTTGCCCTGGACGAAGGCCCGGGCGTCCTGCTTGGCGACCTCCTGGTAGTCCTTGCCCGTCACCACCGTTGAGAACGTGGCCGTCCGTCGCTCGATCTTGCGTGTGGTGACACACTTGGGAGGCGCTTTCGGCGCCGTTGCGGCAACCGCGACTGGACGGGAGCCGGCGGCGGCGTCCTCCATCCGGATCATCTGCTCGGCCTCGGCGCGACGATGTTCGCCCAACCGGGCCACCAGCGCGTCCACGCGGGCCTTGCGCTGGCGCAGGAACTCCGCGTTCGCCGCCTGTTGCCGTTCCCGCGCCGCCTTCTCCGCTGCGGTTTCCTTGAGGCACACGGCGTCGAAGGTCCCGTTGATGCGGACCGGGCAGTAGTACTCGCTGGGCTGGCAGGCGTTGATCATCAGCCCGTCGCCCGTGAGGCCATGGCCGCACGGCACCCCCTTGGGATGCATTTTCCCTGACTGGCCGATGGCGAGGGAGCCGGACAGGCACAGCATGAGGGCCGCTGCGATCGCCGTGCGTATGAGGTTCGCCTGCATCGATCCGCACCTCATTTGCGCCGCCATCTCAGCACCCTATGGTGGCTGGACTGTACAGGCGGCTGGCAAGCGAGGGAACGGTGCGCTGGAAACCCATGATCGCGGCGGCCCTTGTCGCATCCGGCCTGGCGACGGCCGCGCCTGCGGCCGACAATTCCGGACACGTGCGCGTGGTCGTCGTCACCCTCGACAACTCGACCCAAGGCCAGGGGCGCTACGCCCGGGGCAAGGTCGCTTCGGCGGTCGCCCTGCTGCCCGGATTCGTCCTCGAGACGTCGCCGGAAGTGGAAGCGAAGTTCAGAAGCTGCGTCGACGACCAACTCGTGGACGCCGCCAAGTGCGCGCGCTTCTACGTCAGGGATATCGAGGGCGGCCAGGACGCAGCGCCGCTGGTCGCGGTTGTGGTGGCCAACGCGATCGGTGACACAGGACACAGGCGGGGCCGCGCGGAGATCGCCTGCGTTGGAAGCGGCGTCGCGGCGGCCGACGCAACGGCGCAGTCTGCGAGGCTGTGGCCGTCGGCCGCCAAACTGCGGGGCGTGCGCGACCTGACGGTCGACCGGGACTCCGTCGTCGCCTGTATCCGGGCCGCGGCGAGGGAGCAGGGCTGAGCCCCCGGACGTCGGGTCAGAAGCCGGTGGCGGCCGCCGGGTCGCAGTTCATGCGCAGGAACTCAAAGGCGAAACCCACGCGATTGGCGAGGCTCTCTGAGCCGAGATAGATCTCGCTGCGGTGCGTGTTGCCCTTCCAGCTAAGGTACACCACCGAGCCGATGACCTGCACTCCGGTCATGTCGCCGAAACTGGCGGTGGCGCCGATGAAGTGCTGGGGGTTGGGTATCGGCAGGGACTCGCCGCGTGCGGCGAGCCGAACCTGGCTGTAGTCGTAGCTCGTCAGGACCTTGCAGCGTCCGGCCGGCTGGTACTGGGTGATGGTCCCCAGCCCGCTGATGGTCACGTTGGTCCGGGCCTCGGCGCTGACATTGTCCACCATGGTTCGGATGCCGCCGCCCATGTAGCGGTTGCCGGG
>DASPLM010000213.1:0-3776 GCA_035627575.1 Caulobacteraceae bacterium
CCCGAGGTCACGCCCAGCAGGGCCAGGACGGCGATGAACAGCGAGCGGATGATGTCCACCGCGAACGGCAGCATGGCCGCCGGGCTCATGGCCGCCAGCAGCTCGAACTCGCGCGAGTGGGGCTTCATCACCAGCCAGGTGATCACGCCTACGGCGATCACCTTCAGCAGGGTCTTGAGGAACTGCACCAGGCCGTCGACGCCGAAGATGCGCTTGAAGCCCTCCTGCGGGTTCACCTTCTTGAAGTCCGGCTTCAGCTTGTCGGTCGTCCACAGGAAGCCGTGCTGCAGGAAATTGCCGGCGAAGCCGCCGCCCGCGGCCGCGAACATGACGATCCCCAGCACCGGCACGACGGCCATCAGGGTGTGGCGCATGATCTCGCCGCCGCCCCCGCCCTCCAGCGCGCCGACCATCTCGTGCGGGGCGGCGATGAAGGGCAGCAGGGCCTCGGCCAGGTTGCGGCTGAGGCTCCCGCCCATGACCAGGATCACGCCCGAGACCGCCGCCAGGGAGAGCCAGGCGGCGACGTCGGGCGACTTGGCGACATCGCCCTTCCTGCGGGCGTCCTCGAGTTTCCTCGGGGTTGCCTCTTCTGTCTTGTCTGACTCGTCCTTGTCCGACACGTCAGCCTCGCGAGAAGATGGCGATCAGGTCGCGGTACTTGCCGATCCACACCAGGCCGACGGTGCCGAGGCTGAGCGCGAAGACGCTGAGGCCCAGCAGCACGTTGAGCGGGGTGGCGGCGAAGAAGATCTGGAACTGCGGCATCACCCGGCCGACCAGGCCCGTGGCCAGGTTGAAGATCAGGGCGAACACCATGACCGGCGCGGCCAGCTGCACGCCGACCGCGAAGGACTGGGCCACGGTGCGCACCGCCAGAGACACGCCGTCCTCGACCATCAGCCGCTTGGAGGGGGCGAACAGGGTGTAGGAGTCGGCGATGGCGCCGACGAACAGGTGGTGCAGGCCGGTGGCGAAGATCAGGGTCACCCCCAGCAGGGCCAGGAACGAGGCCAGGGTCGTGCCGGGCTGGGCCTGCAGCGGATTGGCGGTCTGGGCGAAGGACAGGGTGGTCTGCAGCGAGATGATCTCGCCCGCCACGGCCAGCGCCCCCAGCATCATGCGCAGCAGGGCGCCGATCATCAGGCCGATGATGGTCTCGCGCAGGATCCACGCCCCCATGCCGCCCACGGTGGGCGGAAGGGCCGGCAGGCTGGCCGCGACGATGGGCGTGAGCGCCATGGTCAGCAGCAGGGCGAAGGCCAGGCGGATGCGCGGCGGCACCGCCTGCTCGCCGAAGCCGGGCAGCAGCATGATCACGGCGCCGACGCGCGCGAAGACGAGGCCGCCCGCCCAGACCTGATCGGGGGCCTGGAGGAACTCCACCTACATGCCCGCGATGCGGCCGGCGATCTGCTGCATGAAGCCGCCGAGCAGCGCGCCCATCAGGGGCAGGAAGAGCAGCAGGGCGACGAAGATGGCGATGATCTTGGGGGCGTAGATCAGGGTGGCTTCCTGGATCTGGGTCAGGGCCTGCATCAGGCCGATGCCGACGCCGACGACGAGGCCGACGATGAGCACCGGGGCGCTCAGCTGGATCGTCAGCCAGATGGCGTCGCGACCCACGTCGAGGACTTCAGCGCCGTTCATACCCGTTAACTCCTCACGCCCTTGCGACTCGGCCAGACTTGCCGGGGCCGCCCGGCGATTTCTGCCGGGTCATGGTTAACGGGGGCTTTCTTTCGGCTACCCTGCGACCGAATGGAGGGGCGCCCATGACCGCCTATGTGCTGGCCCAGATCTCGATCCACGACCGGGCGACCTACGACCGCTACGCCGCGGGGTTCATGCCCACGCTCAAGCCCTTCGACGGCCACCTGCTGTCGGCGGACGAGCAGCCGATGGTGCTGGAGGGCTCGTGGCCGCACCGGAAGGCGATCCTGATCGGCTTCCCGGACCAGGAGTCGGCCCTTCGCTGGATGGCCTCGCCGGCCTATCGCGCGATCTCGGAGGACCGGCTGGCCGCGACCACCGGCACGGCCCTGCTGCTGCGCGGCGTGACCTGAGGCGTTCGGCCGCAAGGGACGGGAGGCGGGTTTGAGCGCCCGGGCGCACAGCCCCGCGCATGGACATCGACTGGACCGCCGCCGCCGCCGACCTGGACGCCCACGGCGTCGCCCTCCTGCCGCGCCTGCTGGAGCCCGACGCCTGCGAGGCCCTGGCGGCCGCCTACGACGACGAGGCGCGCTACCGCAGCCGGGTGGTCATGGCCCGCCACGGGTTCGGGCGGGGCGAGTACCGCTATTTCGCCTATCCCCTGCCTCCGCCCGTGGCCGAGCTGCGCGAGGTCCTGTGGGCGCCGCTGGCCGCGATCGCCAACCGCTGGAACGCCGTCATGGACGTGGAGACGCGCTATCCGGCCGCCCATGCCGACTTCCTCGCCCGCTGCCACGCGGCGGGGCAGACGCGGCCGACGCCGCTGATCCTCCGCTACGGCGAAGGCGACTACAACTGCCTGCACCAGGACCTTTACGGCGAGCACGTCTTCCCGCTGCAGGTCGCCATCCTGCTGTCCGAGCCGGGCCGCGACTTCACCGGCGGCGAGTTCGTCCTCGCCGAGCAGCGGCCGCGCATACAGTCCCGGGCCGAGGTGGTCCCGCTGCGCCAGGGCGACGCGGCGGTCTTCCCGGTGGCGCAGCGCCCGGTGCGCGGGACGCGCGGGATCTACCGCACGACCATGCGCCACGGGGTCAGCCGCCTGCGGTCGGGCCGACGGCACACGCTGGGGATCATCTTCCACGACGCGATGTGATGAGGCGGCGGTGGAGATGTGGACCCAATGCGCCCTGGTCCTCTTGATGGAATGGTGCGCCCGGTCCTGACGCTGTCAAGGACGCGGGCTTCGCCCGCGCAAGCGGAGCTTGTGGCCCCTCCGGGGCCATCCTTGACAGCGTCAGGACCTGAGGGCGCGAGAGTTCCACCAAGAGGTTCAGGTCGTAGGGTGACCGGGGCGCCAACTGAATCGGACCTGTCCGCCGGGGTCGGTCGCGTTCGGTCGTCTGCCGCCCTCGGGAACCCCCGCCGCCGCGCCGCATCAAACCCTCGAAGCATTCAAACCTTCGGAGGCCGCATTGAGCTACGACGCGATTGAACAGTATGAGGACGCCATGAGCCCCTCCGATCCCGCCTTCGACCGCCGCACCGCGCTCGCGCGCCAGACCGGCACGCCCATCCCCAGCGAGGGCGAGCCCTATCCCGCCGAGACCTGCGACCGGCCGACCCAGGAGGAGGCCGAGGCCGCGGTGCGCACCCTGATCCGCTGGGCCGGGGACAATCCCGACCGCGAGGGGCTGGTGGACACGCCGGCGCGGGTGGCGCGCTCGTACCAGGAGCTGTTCGCCGGTTACGAGACCGACCCGCGCCGCTACCTCGAGCGCACCTTCGAGGAGGTGGGCGGCTACGACGAACTGGTCGTGCTGCGCGACATCTCCTTCGTCAGCTTCTGCGAGCACCACATGCTGCCGGTGCTGGGCCGCGCCCACGTCGGCTACCTGCCGACGAACCGGGTGGTGGGGATCTCGAAGCTGGCCCGCGTGGTGCGCGGCTTCGCCCGGCGTCTGTCGATCCAGGAGAAGATGACCGCCGACATCGCCAAGGCCATCCACGAGGTCCTGCGCCCCGCCGGCGTCGGCGTGGTGGTCGAGGCCACCCACAGCTGCATGACCCTGCGCGGCGTCCAGGCCGAGGGCGCGGCGCTGTCGACCAGCCACCTGATC
>DASPLM010000214.1:0-11956 GCA_035627575.1 Caulobacteraceae bacterium
GCTGTGGATCGTGGGCGGGGTCGGAGCTCGGCGGCGCGGGAATCTGCGGCGCCAAGATGCGGCTAGAGGCAGGCATGGAACGCCCCTCCGGCGCAAACCGCCGCGAGACCGAGCGGCGAGCGCTGCAAGCGCACGTACAACCTAGCACGGGCCGGCGTGCGGCGGCGGCCTAATCGTCAGGAAAGTTCGTAGATCCGCGCCACCAGCTCGGCTTCCCGCGACACGCCCATCTTGCCGAAGATCAGCTTCAGCTGGCTGCGCACCGTCTCGACCGTCACCCCGCGCAGCGCCGCCACACTATCCCGCGTCTCCCCGCCGGCCAGGGCGACGGCGACTTCCGCCTCGGCCTGGGTGAGGTCGAAAGCCTCCGCCACCAGGGCAGCCGGCGGGGGGGCCCGGCGCCGCCGAACCGTCACGAGCGTCCGCGGCGCGAAACCGACCAGCCCCGGCGTGATCGGCAACGGAGACACCTCCACCACCAGCCGGTCGCCCGGTCCGACAATGGCGGCGAGGGTGCGCAGCGGCGCGAGGACATCGACGCTCGCAGCCGCGAGGACGTCCTGCAGTCGGCGCGTCAGGTCCTCCGAGCGGAAGGCCAGACCCCCGTTCTTGAGCATAAGTGGGCCGCCGGGGCCGACAAGGGCCTCCGCAGACGGGGTCATGCGCCGGACCCGGCCCCAACCGTCGCAGAGGAACGCGGCGACCCCCATGGCCTCCAGCGCGTCCCGCGCGATCAGCGCACCCTGGTCCTCGATCGTCCGCCGCAGCTTGACGGCGTCGAGGATGTGGGGCGCCAGCGCGTCGATCGCCTCGCCGTCCGCGGCGGTCCCGTGCCCCTCGCGCCGGCGCCGCAGCACCGCCAGGCCCACGTAGCAGGTGTCGGTGCGCTGCAGGTTCATCTGGGGTCCGAAACCCACGTCGAACTTGCGGCATACCTCCGCGTAGCGCGGATAGCGCCGCATCATCTCGTCCGAGCCGAAGTCGTGGCCCTCGACGCGCTCGAACACACCGGCCGCGCCCCCGAGGCGCAGGCGGGGATTCATCTGCTCGGTGTGCATCGCGTCGCCGATCTCGATCCACAGATCCGGATCGGAGTCATTGGCCCAGAGGAACTGGAGGCGGCCGTCCTCGACCCCCACCAGGTTGCCGATGGCGCCGCCGCCGGCGTCCGCCAGCACCGCCATCGCATCCTGCCAGCTCGACTGTCCGACCGCAGCGCGGCGGAACGTGTCGACAGCCGACCTCAGATGATCTTCGTCACGCAGCATGGGGGCCCCTCAACCCGGGGCGCATTAGAACGGCGATTTTCGGAATTAGTCGAGGCCTTTAACAGGCTTTGCCGCGGCTCGCCGCCAGCTGCGCCGTCGCATACGCGTCAACATCTTGTGGGTAACCGCGCCTTGGAGCCCACATTTATTGCCGCGCAAGGCGCGACGTCCTAGGCTCGGGGCGAGAGTCCACCTGGAGGCGAACCGTGCGGTTCGAGCGCTGCTTTTCGGCCCGGGGCCGCCTGCCGGTCGAGCGGGAGGCCCGGGTGATCGAACGCCCCACGGGGCTGGTGGAGGTCGAGGCGCCGCGCGGCTGGACCTCTGCCCGCATCGAGGCCTGGCTGGACTGGGCCGGCTCCCTGCCGGCCGACCATCCCAACCTTGAGCCGCCGAGTCTGTCGCCCGACTGCCCGCCCGATCCCATGCTTGGCGGAGGTCCCGACCGCTGGGCCCGCCGCCTCGCCGCCTGGGGCTTCGCCCTTGGCCTGTTCGACAACGCGGGCGACGCCGAGATCTTCGCTGACGAGCTGCTGGCGACGGTCGCACTCGGCCTTGCCGCGCCGGGCGCCCAGCGAGACGCCGGCGCGCGCGTCCACCCGATCGCCCAGGACCGCCTCCCGCCGCGCCGCGAATCGCCCGTGCTCTCCCTGGGCGATCCCGAGTTCCGCCCGACGGTGCGCCGCCACCTCGCCGAAGCGCGCGGCCGCAAGCTGGCCGCCGAAGCGGCCGAGGGCCTCGCCCGCCGCCTGGCCGCCGTCGCCGACGCGGTCGACCGCTGCGAGGGCGAGGCGAAGGTCTGCGCCGACCCCTCCCAGAACGCGGCCCTGGCCCGCGCCGCCCAGGCTGCACGGGAGGCCGGCGCCTCCGATGGCCTTATCCGCGCCGCCATCGCCTCGGGCCAGGCCTCCGGCGGCTGGCGGGCCGATCCCGTCCCGACGCCCGCGCCCGAACCCTTGCTGGCGCTCGCTGCGCGCAGCCTGGTGGAGGCGGGCGATCCGGAAGCCGCCGGCGCCGCACGCGCCGGAGCGGAGACCGGCGCCCTGACGCTGGTGTTCGAGGCGCGCGACGCCGAGGCCCTGGCCCGCGCCGCGGACGCCCCGCGCGCCGCCCTGGACGTGCCGGCCTTCGTCGACGCCCAGGGCGCGACCGACCTGGCTGCCCTGGAATCGGCCGCGCGCCTGTGGACCGTCGCCCTGGAGATCGAATGCGCCGCTGGCTACAGCCGCGACGCTGACGCGGCGCGGGTGCGGTTCGACGCCCGCGCCCTGGCCCTGACGCCCGCGGGCCTCGGCGAGTTGCTGGTGCGCGAAGGCCTGGCCTGGAGTTCGCCCGAGGGCCGCCGTCGCGCCGCCGCGGTCGTGGCCCTGATCGACGCCGCCGCCAGCGCCGCTTCCGCCGACATCGCCGCCCGGATCGGAGCGAGCCCTGAGTTCGGGGCTGAACGCGAGGGGCGCATCGGCCTCCTCGAAGCCGCCGCCGCCTCGTGCAAGGGCCTGGGGCGCGACCCGGCCGCCGTCGCTGCAGCCCCGCTCTACCGCCACGCCCTGCGCCAGGCCGGTCGCACGGGCCTGCGCCACGCCGAGGTCACGGGCCTGTACGACGACGCCGAACTGTCGCTGCGGCTGGGCGCGGCGGACCTCGGCGCCGCTCCCTGGAGCCAGGCCATAGGCGTGTTCGAAACCGCGGACGGCGAAGTTCTCCCGGCGCTGGCCGAGGCGACCGCCCAAGCTCTCGAAGCCGCCGGTTGCGACCTGGACGCGGTGCAGGCCCACGCGCTTGGCCGCCGCACCCTCGCCGGCTCCCCTGCGCTTGGCCACGACGCGCTGCGGGCGAAGGGCCTCACCGATTTCGAGCTCGAAGCCGTCGAGGCGGCGCTCGGCCGCGGCGCCTCCCTGGCTGACGCTTTCGGCGTGCATGTGGTCGGCGAGGGCTTCCTGCGCGACATTCTTGGCGTCTCGCTGGAAGCTCTCGAGTCGGGCGCCTTCGACACCCTCGCACACCTGGGTTTCCTCCCGGCCGACGTCGCCGCCGCACGGGCGTGGGTCGAGGGCTCGCGCTCCCTTGTCGATTGGCCGGGGTTGCCGGCCTCCGCCGCAGCCTTGCTCGCCACACCGGACCAGGACGCCCGTTTCGCCATGACCGCCGCGCTGGAGGCGTTCTGCAGCGCGCCGGCCAGCGCGCCCGTCGCCCTGCCATGGGACGCGACGGGTCCCGACACGGTACGGCTCCAGTCAGCCGCCGCGGCCGCCGGGTTGCGGGCCGTGCGCCTTGCCCGGGCCCAGCCGCCGGTCGGCCTGGAACTGGTCATCCCGCGCACCGAGCCGCTGCGCAGCGAGGCGCCGCGCGCCGCGCCCGAACCCGCTCCGGCCCGCACCGTCGAGCGGGTGGTCGAGAAGGTCGTCGAGCGCGACCGCGCCCGCCGCAAGCTGCCCGACCGCCGCAAGGGCTACATCCAGAAGGCGGCCGTGGGCGGCCACAAGGTCTACTTGCACACCGGCGAGTACGACGACGGCGAACTGGGCGAGATCTTCCTCGACATGCACAAGGAAGGCGCCGCCTTCCGCAGCCTGATGAACAATTTCGCCATCGCGATCAGCATCGGCCTGCAGTACGGGGTGCCGCTGGACGAGTTCGTGGACGCATTCGTCTTCACGCGGTTTGAACCGGCGGGCCGGGTGACCGGCAACGACTCGATCAAGTCGGCGACCTCGATCCTCGACTACATCTTCCGCGAACTGGCGGTCAGCTATCTCGACCGCGCGGACCTCGCCAACGCCGACCCCGACGCCCTGCACGCCGATGGCCTCGGCCGCGGCGCCAGCGAGGGCGAGTCGGCCGACGAAGCCGAGCCGGAAGAGGAAGTTCTCCCCGCCAGCCGCTTCATCTCCAAGGGCTTTGCCCGCGGGACGGCGCCCGACAACCTGGTCGTGGTCCCTTTCGGGGCCAAGGCTCGTGCGAAGGCCGAGGCCGAGGCGGAGACCGGTCAGGCGGAGCTGTGCCCGGCGTGCGGAGAGCTGTCTCTCACCTCCCGGGGGTGCGCGCGTTGCGGAGAGGCGCCGGGGAAGGTCGGTTAAGGCTCCGGTTGGCCTTTGTCGTGCATCGTCTGCGACAAATCGCTCCGGGTGTGCCGACATGAAACCGATCCTCGCCCTCGCCGCCGTGCTCAGCCTCGTGGCCGTTCCGGCCCTGGCGCAGAACGCTTCCCAGATCGCCGCGGCGAAGCGGGGCGCCAGTTGCGCGGGGTGCAACCTGTTCCAGGCCGAGCTGTCGCATGCGGAGCTGAAGGGCAGGAACTTCAGCCGGGCGCGGCTGCGGCAGGCGGACATGAGCCTGGGCGTGTTCAACGGGTCGCGCTTTGCGGGCGCGGACATGCGCGATGTCGACGCCTACGGGGCCCTGTTCTCCAGCGCCGACTTCTCCGGCGCCAACCTGACGAACGCCAGCTTCGTCGGGGCCCACCTGCAGGGCGCCAACTTCGCGGGCGCCAACCTGACCGGCGCGAACTTTTCCGGCGCCGAGATGGACCGAGCCCGCGGCCTTACCCAGACGCGGCTGAACGAAGCGTGCGGCGACGAGTCCACCCGCCTGCCGCGGGGCCTGCGAATCCGCTACTGCTGAGGGTGAGAAGGCGGCTCCAGCCCAAGCATTACCACGATTTAAGTGGCGCCGCGGGGCGTCCGGGGTCATCTGCTGAAGCATGATCAGTTCGCGTCACATCGCCAGGGCCAGCCTTGCCGCCGCCGCGGCCCTGACGCTCGTCGGCCTCGCGGCGCCCGCCCACGCCGGCTTCGGCGAGAAGGACGTGGCCCGCACCGTCTCCTTCGGCGGCCACTGCGCCCGCTGCGAGTTCTCCGGACGCAAGCTGATCGGCGCCTCGTTCATGGGCGCCAACTACGAAGGCGCCACCCTGGTCGGCTCTGACCTGCGCGGCGCCGAAATGATGGGCTCGAACTTCACCCGCAGCGACTTCACCCGCGCCGACCTGCGCGGCGCCGAGATGCTGGGCAGCATCTTCTCCGGCGCCCTGTTCGTGAGCGCGCGCATGGAAGGAGTGGAGGCGCAGGGGTCGATCTTCACCGCGGCCGACCTGACCGGCGCCAATCTCTCGGGGGGCACCCTGCACGCGGCGCACTTCAGCGGCGCCAAGCTGACCCGGACCAACTTCTCCGACGCCGAGCTGGCCGGCGCCAACTTCACCCGCGCGGACGGCCGCAACGCCAACTTCTCGGAAGCCAGCCTGCAACTGGCGGTGCTGGCGGGCGGCAGCTTCCACAACGCCAGCTTCCGGCAGGCCGACATGGACGGCGCCCGGCTCAAGGGCGGCAGCTTCCAGGGCGCGAATTTCTCCGGCGCCTCGTTGCGCCACGCCGACCTCCGCTGGACCGACCTGTCGACGGCGCGCGGCCTGACCCAGGCCCAGGTCAGTTCGGCCTGTTCGGACAAGTCGACCCGGTTGCCGAGCGGCCTGACGGCGCGCGAATGCCCGGCCCGCGTGCTGATGGCCCGCCGCGGCGTGCCGGCGGTTCCCCCCGTCGCGCCGCCCGCGCCCCCCGCCCCTCCGCGCGCACCCAAGTACGTCGTGGCGCCCGGCGGGCGTTGAGCCGGCGGCTGCGCAATGAAAGGGCCCCGCCGTCGCCGGCGGGGCCCTTCTCGCTTCAACCGTCAGCGATCAGACCTTGATCGGCGGCGCCAGGCGGATGTGCAACTCCTTCAGCTGCTTCTCCAGCACCTCGGACGGCGCGTTCATCATCAGGTCCATGCCCTGCTGGTTCAGCGGGAAGGCGATGACCTCGCGGATATTCTCGGCTCCGGCCAGCAGCATGACGATGCGGTCGATTCCGGGCGTCAGGCCGCCGTGGGGGGGCGCGCCGTAGCGGAAGGCGTTCAGCATGCCGCCGAACTTGTCCTCGACGACCTCGGGGCCATAGCCGGCGATCTCGAAGGCTTTGAGCATGATCTCGGGACGGTGATTCCGGATCGCGCCCGAGCACAGTTCGATGCCGTTGCAGACGATGTCGTACTGGTAGGCGAGGATATCCAGCGGATCCTTGCCCTCCAGCGCCGCGAGTTCGCCCTGGGGCATGGAGAACGGGTTGTGCGAGAAATCGACGCGCTTCTCGTCCTCGTTCCACTCGAACATCGGGTAGTCGACCACCCAGACGAACTCGAACGAGCCTTCCTTGGTCAGGCCGAGATCGACCCCGACCTTGTTGCGGGCGCTGCCGGCGAACTTGGCGAACTCGTCCGGGTTGCCGGCGGCGAAGAAGCAGGCGTCGCCCACGCTCAGCCCCAGTTGCTCCCGGATCGCGATGGTGCGCTCGGGACCGATGTTCTTGGCGATCGGGCCGGCGCCGCCCTCCTCGCCCTCGCGCCAGAAGATGTAGCCGAGGCCCTTCTGGCCCTCGCCCTGCGCCCAGTTGTTCATGCGGTCGCAGAAGGCGCGGTTGCCGCCGGTCGGGGCCGGGATCGCCCAGACGCGGTTCTTCTCGGAAGCGTCGAGGATCGAGGCGAAGACGCCGAAGCCGCCGCCGCGGAAGTGCTCGCTGACGTCGGCCATGCGGATCGGGTTCCGCAGGTCCGGCTTGTCGGAGCCGAACTGCTGCATCGCGTCCTTGTAGGCGATGCGCGGGAACGGATAGGGCGTCACCGGGCGGCCCTCGGCGAACTCCTCGAATACCCCGTGCATGACAGGCTCGATGGCCGCGAAAACATCCTCTTGGGTGACGAAGCTCATCTCGACATCGAGCTGGTAGAACTCGCCCGGCGAGCGGTCGGCGCGAGCATCCTCGTCGCGGAAGCAGGGCGCGATCTGGAAGTACCGATCGAAGCCCGAGACCATCAGCAGCTGCTTGAACTGTTGCGGGGCCTGGGGCAGCGCGTAGAACTTGCCCGGATGCAGGCGCGACGGCACCAGGAAGTCGCGCGCGCCTTCCGGCGACGACGCCGTCAGGATCGGCGTCTGGAACTCCATGAAGCCCTGCTCGGTCATGCGCCGGCGGATCGAGGAGATCACGTTCGAGCGCAGCAGGATGTTCCGGTGCAGGGTCTCGCGGCGCAGGTCCAGGAACCGGTACTTCAGGCGCAGTTCCTCGGGGTAGTCGGGCTCGCCGAAGACCGGAACCGGCAGTTCCTGCGCTTCGCCCAGTACTTCCACGGCGGAAACCCGCACTTCCACGCCGCCGGTCGGCAGGTTGGCGTTGACAGTCTCGGGCGTGCGCTCGACCACCTCGCCGTCGATGCGGATCACCGACTCGGCGCGCTGGCGCTCCACCGTCTCGAAGCCGGGCGTGCCGGGATGCAGCACGAGCTGGGTCAGGCCGTAGTGGTCGCGCAGGTCGACGAACAGCAGGCCGCCGTGATCGCGCTTGCGGTGGATCCAGCCCGACAGGCGAACCTGTTCACCGGCGTTGGACGGACGCAGGGCGCCGCAGGTATGGGAGCGGTAGGCGTGCATGGTCGGGACGTCTTCGGAGGAGTCGAAAGGGAGGAAAAAGCGAGCGCGGAAGGGCGCACGGAGGCCCTTGAAAGTCAAGGTGGGCGGGGCCTGTGAACCGTTGACGCAACGGTTGCGCGGTCGGGAGGATCACGGTTACGCTCGGCTGCACGCTTCGGGGGGTTGAGGTGCTGTTCAGATCGTTCGAAACGCCGGCCGCCGCCGGCGCGCGCTCGCGGCCGGAGGCCGCCGTATGACCGCCGGGGAGACGCCGGGTGATCTCGGCCCGATGTTCCATCCGCCCCGGCGTCGCAGGAAGCGGCTCAATGTCGGGCTGATCGTGCTTGCCACTGTGGCGGTGCTGGGTGCGGGCGGCGGCTGGGCGGTGCTCAAGTACGGAGCCAAGGTGGTGCCGGCGAGCGCCCTGCCCGGCGGGGTGCCCAGCCTCGAGCATGCGAACGCCTGCCTGCGCAACCGCCAGTTCATGTGCGCCCAGGCGGACTACATCGCCTACCTGAAGAAATACCCCGACGATCCTCATCCCAACGCCCAGCTGGCCATCCTGCTGACCATGGACGGGCGGCACAAGGAATCGCTCAAGTACTACGCGAAGGCCAAGTCCCTGGGCATCTCCACCTATGACTTCCACGCCCGCCACGCCGAGAGCCTGGAGGCCACGGGCGACCTGAAGGGGGCAATGGCCGCCAACTACGCAGCCCTGGAGATCATGCCCAACCTCGTGGACGTGCGTGGCAGCCTGGCGACCCAGCTGGTCCGTGCCGGCAGGCGCCAGGAAGCGCTGAACCTGCTGGAGACCTTCGACCGCTCGCTGGCGGACCGGGGACACCCCGGCTACTTCGGCCACCGGATCGACGAGATCAAGCGCGGCATGGGCCAGGCCGTGGACACCACCCACCTCGCTCCCGACGAAGCCGCCGCCGCTCCGGTGGAGGGCCTGACGCGGGTCACCCTGCGCCGTGAGCCGGGCGTGCTGTTCGTTCCGGTGAAGCTGAACGGCCTCGTCGAGGCCGAATTCGTGGTCGACAGCGGGGCCAGCCACGTCGTCCTGAGCGACGATGTCTTCCGCGAACTTGTCCGCAGCGGTTCGCTGCGGGAGGCGGACCACCGCGGCAGCGGCTTCGCCCTGCTGGCCGACGGATCCCGTGTCAAGGCCGAAGCCTACAACCTGCGCTCCCTGAAGGTGGGCGGGCGGACCCTGCACAACGTGACAGCCATGGTTTCACCCGGCCGCGAAGGCACGCTGCTGCTGGGCCAGAGCTTCCTGCGCCGCTTCAAGAGCTGGTCGATCGACAACCAGAAGGGCGTGCTGGAGCTCCGCGAGTAACAGGCCCCTGTCCGATCAGGCCATCGGCTTGCGGAATTCGCCCCTGGCCATGGTCTCGACTTGCCGCCGAACCCACTGCTCGACCTCGGGGCTGGGAAGCAGGCCCTTGCCGTCACTGAGATAGGTGAGGCCTTCCAGGACCTTGGCGTAGGGTCCGAAGCCCTGGACGCGGTACGGAATGACGATCGCCGTGCCGCCGTCGCGCGAGGCCTGCTCGACGACGCCGCGTACGCGCGCCTCGGCCGCTTGCCGCTTCTCGGGCCAGTCCTCGCGCAGGGTCTCGACGCGCACCTCACGGAACGGAACCGCCTTGCGGACCGCCTCGGCTCGCGCATCGATCTTGGCCAGCCAGCGCGCGTTCTCGTCGTCGGTCTCGGGACCGTGGGCGAGGATCAGCAGGCTTTCGCGCTGAGGCTGCTTGCTGAGGCCCCGCGCACGTTGAACCAGCACGGCGCCCATTTCCGGCGCGTCCGCAAGACCCTCGGTGCGGAGCGCGAAGCCCGCCCCGGTCTCGATCCGCCACAGGCTCATGTCGTGGCCGCCGTGCCCGACCGCAGGCGCGGCGGCGTGGCCGGCATGGCCCGCGTGCGAGTCCGCGGCGCGAGGCTCCGCGCCCGGCCGGACGCCGAGGATCTGCTCCGTCCGCTCGTACCAGCTCTCGCCGCTGATGAAGAGGCGGACCACGGCGATACGCCTCGCGCCGCGCTGCTCAAGTTTTCGAACCGCGTCCTGGATAGTGCTGGGATCGGCCATGCCGAAGGCGATCTCCAGCGGATAGTCCTTGTGGAGCGGCTCGAGCATGGCGGTGACCTCGGCGTTCCACACCGTGCCGCCGCCGTGGGCCATAACCAGCACGCCGAGGTCGCCGGCGGACTGTCCGAACGCGGGCGCGCCGCCGAGTACGGCTCCCGACGCCAAGAGCACCGACAGGAACGTTCTCCGGGCAACCATGGTCATCGCCTCACACCTTCGCAGTTCGCCGCCCCATTAATGCGAGTCATTCGCATTAGCAAACTTTGGAGCTGCTGGCGCCCCGGCGGCGTCACGAACCTGCCTGCTCGACCGGGAATCGGCTGACAAACGTCGCCATATCTGGAAGGTGGCAGTCGACATGGCCGGACCGTTCACCGACGAACAGCTGCTGACCTGGGCGCAGGCGCTCGAGGCCTACGCTCGCGACTGGGACGAGACCTTCGAGAACCGGCCGACCTACTTCACTCAGGAGTTCTGGTATCTGCTGGTGGGCTGTTTCGTCGCCGACCAGAGAGGCCGCGCCCTGACCGTCGGCGCCGCCTGCCAGATCATGAAGAGCGGCTCGAACCGCACGCGGGAGGAGCGGATCAAGCGCGCCGTGTCCGACGGCTTCCTCATCAAGGAACGCGCAGGCGAGGACGGGCGGGCCGCCGTAGTCAGACCTACGCCCCGTCTCGAGGCCATGATCCGCGGCCACCTGGAACGCACCCTCACGACCGTCCGGTCCATTCTCGACCGATAGGCGCAGATTCTGCGGGCATCTTTCCGCACATCTCTTCCGTATTCGGCGCGCCCCGTTCGTGGTCGCCTCACGCTTGCAGCCGCCGTCAGAGCGGCCCTGTCGGGGAGGCAGACATGACCACCAACCGCCATCGCAGCGCCGGTCGCGCCGCTCTCGCCGCCGCTACGGCGCTCAGCACCGTTGTCCTTGTGACGCCGGTCCGGGCGCAGGATGTCCCGGCGCAGGACGAGGTCTCGGCGGTGGACGAGATCGTCGTCACCGCCCGTCGCCGCGACGAGCGGCTGCAGGACGTGCCCGTGGCGGTCACCGCCCTTGGCCAGCAGGCGCTGCAGGACCTGCAGGTGGCCGACATCGGCGACATCGAGAAGGCGGTCCCGAACCTGACCCTGCATGTCGGCGACGCGTCGAACGCCGTGGTCTACATCCGCGGCGTCGGTCAGATCGACTCTCTCGCCTTCGCCGATCCGGGCGTCGGCATCTATGTCGACGACGTCTACCTGGGCCGAGCGCAGGGCGCGTTCCTCGACGTCTACGACGTGGAGCGGATTGAGGTTCTGCGCGGGCCGCAGGGGACCCTGTACGGCCGCAACACCATTGGCGGCGCGGTGAAATTCGTCTCCAAGGCCCTGACCAACGACCTGGAAGGGTCGGCCGAAATCACGGTCGGCGACTACGACCGCCTGGACTTCCGCGGCAGCGTCAACGTCCCGATCGTCGAGGACCGCTTCCTGGCAAAGTTCGCCATCGCGCGCGCCAGCCGCGAGGGCTACGCCACGAACGAAGTCGATGGCTCGGACGATGGCGACAAGGACCTGTGGGCCGGGCGCGCCGCCTTCGAGTGGCGCGCCAGCGACGACCTGACCTTCCGCCTGAACCTCGACGCGTCCCAGGACACCCCGGACACCTCGCGCACTCCGGCGCGGGCGACGCCCGTGTTCGGCGTTCCGACCAGCACAGATCCATTCAAGGTCCAGGCGGACTTCAACGACCTGAACGACCTGAAGACCTCGGGCGTCTCGCTGGTCGCCGACTGGCGAGTCTCGGATGCGCTGGGCTTCAAGTCGATCACCGCCTACCGGCAGATGAGCTACGACGCCAAACTGGATCTGGACGCCACGGCGCTGGCGATCTTCGGCGTGTACGACTTCGAGGACCAGGACCAGTTCAGCCAGGAGTTCCAGCTGAGCTACGGTGGCGAGCGCCTGAACTGGGTCGCCGGCGTCTATGCCTTCCGGGAGGATGACCGCACCTACAGCGGCCTGTACGGCCCGGCTATCGCCCTGGTGACCGGCTCGGTCAACGACCAGCACAACGAGAGCTACGCCATCTACGGCCAGGGGACGTACGACCTGACCGACCGCCTCTCCCTGACCGCGGGCCTGCGCTACACCTACGAGCGCAAGGAATTCGACCGG
>DASPLM010000215.1:0-3003 GCA_035627575.1 Caulobacteraceae bacterium
GTCAAATCGGTCAGCGCCCGAATGTTCAGGTCGATCATGGCCAGCTGGTCCTCGCGGTCCAGCGCGCCGAAGCCGCCGACCGAGCCGTACCCCGCGTTGTTCACCAGCACCGCCGGCCGCACGCCCAGCGCCCGCACCGCCGTCTCCAGCGCCGCCCCGGCGCCGGGCGCCTGCAGGTCCAGCGCGATCACGTGCGCCGCCTCGGCGCCGGCCTCGCGGCAGCGGACCGCCGTCGCCTCCAGCCCCCCGCGCGACCGCGCGGTCAGCGCCACGTCGTAACCGCCCCGCGCGAACCGCACGGCCAGTTCCTCGCCGATGCCGCCCGAGGCGCCGGTGACGAGGGCGAGGGGGCGGTCGGACGAGGCCATGATGAACTCCATGCGGACCGGCGCACGGAGCGCGACGCCGAGGGGGCAGTCTGCTCTGCGGGGGCGGCGGTCTCAAGGTGGGGGAGCTGGGTGCGGGGCGAAGACCGCCTCGCCGCCGGCGACCGGCGCGGTCGACCCGCCAACTGTTCTACCGTTGGGAGGAGGCATTCTTCTCTTGCAGGCGAGGGTGCTCCGGCGGTCAGGCGTGTCAAGGACGCGTGCTCTTCGCACGCGCCGCGCCGCGGCGACCCCCGAAGAGGGGGTCGTCCTTGAGACGCCTGACCGTCGGAGCCAGCATCCACCAAGAGAAGAATGGCGGGGTCGGTCCGGGACGGACCTCGCGGCACGAGCTGGCGGAACCGCCAACGGGCGAACGGACGTCAGTCCGGCCGCGCCTGAGGCTCCCCCAACCCGTTGACGCAGCCGCCCTGACCGGCCACCTCCCGTCCCATGCCCGTCCAAGCCAAGATCTGCGGCCTCACCACGCCCGAGGCGGTCCGCGCCGCCCTCGATGGCGGCGCCACGCACCTCGGCTTCGTCTTCTTCCCGAGAAGCCCCCGCCACCTCTCGCCCGAAGTCGCCGCGCGCCTGGCCCTGCCGGCGCGGGGTCCGGCGAAGGTCGTCGCCGTCATGGTCGATCCCACCGACGCCGAGATCGACGCCCTGGTCCCCGTCCTGCGGCCGGACCTGATCCAGCTGCACGGCCGCGAGACGCCCCAGCGCACTTCGGAGATCCGCGCCCGCGCCGGCGCCGGGATCATCAAGGCCCTGCCCGTCTCCACCGCCCACGACATCGATGCGGCGTCGGCCTTCGCCGGCGTGGCCGAGCACCTGATGTTCGACGCGCGGCCGCCCAAGGACAGCGACCTGCCCGGCGGCGTCGGCGCCCGGTTCGACTGGACCCTGCTGTCCGGCCGCCGCTTCGACCGCCCCTGGTTCCTGGCCGGCGGCCTCGACCCGTGGAACCTCGGCGAGGCCGTGCGGCTGTCGGGCGCGCCGGCCGTGGACGTTTCCTCTGGCGTGGAACGCGGTCCGGGCGTAAAGGACCCGGCCTTGATTTCGGCCTTCCTGCAGGCCGCCGCGCGAGCCTAGGCCTCCCCCGCCGGACCGGACGTCATCTTGAACCCCGCACCGCTGCCCAACACCTACGCCTGGCCGGACGCCGAGGGCCGCTTCGGCGACTACGGCGGCCGCTACGTGGCCGAGACTCTGATGCCGCTGGTGCTGGAGCTGGAGCAGGCCTACGCCGACGCCAGGGCTGACCCCTCGTTCCAGGAAGAGCTGGACTATTTCCTGCGCGACTACGTCGGCCGTCCGAGCCCGCTCTATTTCGCCGAGCGCCTGACCGACCACTTCGGTGGGGCGAACATCTGGTTCAAGCGCGACGAGCTGAATCACACGGGCGCGCACAAGATCAACAACTGCATGGGCCAGATCCTGCTGGCCCGGCGCATGGGGCGCACGCGCATCATCGCCGAGACCGGCGCGGGACAGCACGGCGTCGCCAGCGCCACCGTCTGCGCCCGCTTCGGCCTGCCCTGCACCGTCTACATGGGCGCCACGGACGTCGAGCGGCAGAAGCCCAACGTCTTCCGCATGAAGCTGCTGGGCGCCGAGGTCGTGCCGGTCACCGCCGGCCGCGCCACGCTCAAGGACGCCATGAACGAGGCGATGCGCGACTGGGTCACCAACGTCGCGGACACCTACTACATCATCGGCACGGCGGCCGGCCCGCACCCCTATCCGGCCATGGTCCGCGACTTCCAATCGGTGATCGGCAAGGAAGCCCGCGCCCAACTGCTGGAGAAGACCGGCCGCCTGCCCGACGCCGTGATCGCGGCCATCGGCGGCGGGTCGAACGCCATCGGCCTGTTCCACCCCTTCATCGGCGACGAGGGCGTGCGCCTGATCGGGGTCGAGGCCGCCGGGCGGGGACTCGACGGCCCCGACCACGCCGCCTCCCTGAAGGGCGGCCGCCCGGGCGTGCTGCACGGCAACAAGACCTACCTGCTGCAGGACGACGACGGCCAGATCATCGAGGGCCATTCGATCTCGGCCGGCCTCGACTATCCCGGCATCGGCCCCGAGCACGCCTGGCTTAACGACACCGGCCGCGCCGAGTACGTCGCCGCCACCGACGCCGAGGCGCTGGAGGCGTTCCAGCTGTGCTCCAAGCTCGAGGGCATCATTCCGGCGCTCGAACCCAGCCACGCGCTCGCCCGCGTCGGCGAGGTCGCGCGGGAGGTCGGCAAGGGCGGCAACGTGGTGATGAATCTCTGCGGCCGCGGCGACAAGGACATCTTCGCGGTGGCGGAGCACCTCGGGGTGACGCTGTGATCGGGGTCAAACGACCGATGGTGATTGGCGTCACCGCCGTCCTGCTGGTCCTGGCGATCGCGGTCGGCGCGATCATCGCGGCGAACTATGGCGTCGACTTCAGTCTTCCGACCGGAGGCTTCGCCCAATGACAAACCGCCTCGACCTCCGCTTCGCCGCCCTGCGCGCGGAAGACCGCAGCGCCTTCGTGGCCTATGTCATGGCCGGCGATCCCGACCTGGAGACCTCGTTCGAGATCCTGCGGGGCCTGCCCGCCGCCGGGGCCGACATCGTCGAGCTGGGCTTCCCCTTCTCGGAC
>DASPLM010000216.1:0-4635 GCA_035627575.1 Caulobacteraceae bacterium
CCGGTCGCTGACCCCGAACTCGCCGTGGTTCAGGCCGTAGGCCAGGTAGTAGAACGTGCCGATCCCGCGGATGCCGAGGAAGGCCAGCAGCGCCCGGTCCCGCAGCGGATGCGGCGATCCGACCAGGCTGACGAACCCGGCCAGCGGACGGATCACCAGCAGGATGACCACGGCCACGGCCGCGTCGGTCCAGGTCAGGGGCGCGAACAGGCCGGTGACGATGGCGCCGCCGAACAGGACCAGAACCAGCATCATCAGGAGGCGCTCGATCTGCTCGGCGAAGTCGTGCAGCGCCTCGTGGTACTCGTGGTTGCGCTCGGTCGAGCGCAGGGTCAGGGCGGCGACGAAGACCGCGAGGAAGCCGTAGCCATGGACCACCTCCGTCGCCCCGTAGGCGACGAAGGTCGCCCCCAGCGCCACCAGTCCGTCGCCGGTGCCCGACAGGCGCACGCGCGGGACATGGAACGTCCACCAGCCCAGCACCCGGCCGATCAGCCAGCCGACCCCGATGCCGCAGGCGATCTTCCAGGCCACGTCGATGGCGAGCCACTCGCCCAGCGACCGGGCGTCCGGCATGGCCGCGGTCGCGGCCGCGAAGACCAGGGCGAGGTTGACGAACGGGAAGGCCAGGCCGTCGTTCAGCCCCGCCTCGGAGGTCAGGCCGAAGCGCACCTCGCCGTCCTCGCCCGAGCGCGGCGGGCCGGTCTGGACGTCCGACGCCAGCACCGGGTCCGTGGGCGCCAGGGACGCGGCCAGCAGCAGCGCCATGGCCAGGGAGAAGCCCAGCACCTGCACGCCGAGCACGGCGATGCCGGCTATGGTCAGCGGCATGGCGATCGCCAGCAGCCGCCAGGTCACGGCCCACCGCTTCCAGCCGACCCGGCGGTCCAGCTTCAGCCCCGCCCCCATCAGGGCCACGATGACCACCAGCTCCGTCAGCTTCTCCGTGACGGTGTCCCAGGTCCGCGGGCTGGGCTCGAACGACAGCGCCCCGGAGCCGAACACCAGCAGGCCGATGACCACGCAGATGATCGCCAGCGAGAGCGGCAGTTCCTTCAGCGCGAGCGGGATCCACGCGACCAGCAGGGCGATGAGGCCGAAGCCCAGCAGGAACAGGATGTAGGGATCGACGGCCATGGCTCCGCGCGGGAGGCCCGTCCGGAGCGGACGTCAGATGATAACGCCCGAGCCCGGGCCGGGGCTCCGCTACAGCAGCACGACCGCCAGCACCTTCAGCGCCGACATCACGATGGAGGCGCCCGCCATCCAGGCCCCCCACAGCGTCAGGCGCGCATGGGCGGCCTCGCTGCGGCGGCGCCGCTCGCGCAGCTCGCGCAGGAACGGCCGGACGTAGGCCGCCGCCCCGGCGGCGACGAGCGGCTCCGCCAGGGTGAGGCAGGCGGAACGATGATTGACTGGAGCCGTCATGGTCCCCCCTGGCCGGCGATCGCGTCAGAGCGAATCCCTAGCCGAGTCGGTTCCACCGACGGGCGACGTTAACCACCCTTGCCTGTGGACGGCGCAAACCGTCCACAGGTTCGCCCGTCCTACTTCACCACCTCGTCGACCGAGCCGGTGGTGACCGGGTGATACCCGGGGCGGGCCTTGGCGTAGATGCGCCGCGCGATCGGCTGGCCCCATTCGCCTTCCTTCATCAGGGCGGTGAACAGGGGCAGGACGAACTTGCGCCGGCCCTGGGCGGTGAGGAACTGCTCCACCGACGGCACGGCCGCGTCGTAGCGGTTGTCGATGGCCAGCATCAGCCAGGCGAAGCGGATTTCCGTATTGCCCGCCGCGTTCCAGCGGAAGGTCCGCTCCAGGTCGTCCAGCTGCGCCTTCGTCAGGGTCTTGGGCAGGGCGCCGATGAAGTGCTGCCACTCCTGGGTGCTCCAGCCCTGGGTCTTCAGCTGGGCGGCGGTCGTGCCGCCGGCGAAGGCCCTGGCCTGGGCCTCGACCGCGGTGAAGGCCGCCGAGGCGGGGGCGACGACGCCAGCGGGGATCCCCGGCTGGTTGATCCACTGGTCCAGCATCAGCTTCTGCTCCAGCGCCGTGTCGCCCTTGATCAGGTTGGCGCGGATGTCCTGCAGGAACAGCTCGGTGGTCATCGGCTTGAAGGCGTGGCGGTCGAAGTAGGACCGGAGCCAGGCGTCGAAGCGCTCGCGCCCCACGGTGCGCTCGATGTGGCGCAGGAAGGCGGCGCCCTTCTCGTAGGCGACGTCGCTCATGCCGTCGTCGGGATCCCGCCCGGCCAGCGCCAGGTGCAGGTGGGTGTCGCGGGGCTCGGACTCGGCGATGGTCGCCTGCAGGTCGCGCCAGCCCAGGCTCTGCAGCATGGCCGCGCGGTCCTTGCCGTACAGCGCCTCCATGATGCGGTTCTCGAAGTAGGTGGTGAAGCCCTCGTTGAGCCAGAAGTCGTCCCAGGTGGCGTTGGTCACCAGGTTGCCGGACCAGCTGTGGGCCAGCTCGTGCGCCACCAGCGAGACCAGCGAGCGGTCGCCGGCCAGGATGGTCGGAGTGGCGAAGGTCAGGCGCGGGTTCTCCATCCCGCCGAACGGGAAGCTGGGCGGCAGGACCAGCAGGTCATAGCGGCCCCAGCGGTACGGGCCGTAGAGCTTCTCGGCCGCCTCGACCATCTTCTCCACGTCCACCAGTTCGCTGGCCGCCGCCTCCAGCATGGAGGGCTCGGTATAGACGCCGGTGCGCGGGCCCAGCGCCTTGAAGGCGAGGTCGCCGACGCCGATGGCGATCAGGTAGGGCGGCACCGGCTTGTCCTCGCGGAAGCGGAACGAGCGCATGCCGTTCCCCGCGTCCTCGCCGTTCGGCGTCAGCATCTCGGCGCTCATCACCGCCTTCAGCGGCGCCGGCACGGTGATCTTCGCCGTCCAGGTCTGGCGGATGCCGGGGCTGTCCTGGGTCGGCACCCAGGTGCGGGTCAGGATCGCCTGGCCCTGGCTGAACAGGTAGGGGTGCTTCTTGCCGGCCGTCTGCTCCGGCGACAGCCACTGCAGCGCCGCCGCGTCGGGCGCGGTCGTGTAGTCGATGGCGATCTTCTTCGCGCCTTCCGGCAGCTGGATGGTCAGCGGCGCGCCCTTGATCGGATCATTGGCGCCGAGCGCGAAGGTCGTCGGCTGGCCGTCCGCCCGCACCGCACGGATGGTCAGGCCGCGCGCGTCGAGCACGATCTCCCTGGCCCCCGGGGCCGCCTTCACGTCCAGGGTCGCCGTGCCCGACAGGGTCTTGGTGGCGAAGTCCGCCTTCAGGTCCAGGTCGACGTGGGTCACCCGCGCGATCTCGGGCCGCGCATAGGAGTGGACGTCCTGCGCCAGCGCCGCCTGCGGCTGCTCGTAGGTCTCGGCGGCGGGCGGCTTGGTCTCGGCGGCGCGGTTGCACGCCGCCAGCCCCAGCACGCCCCCGGCCGCGGCCAGGACAAGGGCGATGCGCAGCGCGCGGGGGTTCGGGGTCGAACGCATGGTCACCTCGGCAGGAAATCGTCGGGGAACTGTGTAGCGACAGGTTCGGGCCGACGCAAAGCGGGGCGTTCTTCCCCTCTCCTTCAGGAGAGGACGCGAGCCCTCGCGCAGCGAGGGGAGCGGGTGAGGCGTGTCATGTCCCGCGACGGGGTCCGAATTCCTCGCCCTTCGACAGGCTCAGGATGAGGAATTCTACTGGACGCTATCAGTCGACCTCATCCTGAGCCTGTCGAAGGACGAGGTCGTAGCGCCCGCCCCTACCGCCGCGCCATCAGCTCCACCAGTTCGTTGGCCTTCTTCCGCTGCTCCTCGACGTCGCCGCTGACGATCGCGCCCTCGATGCAGTGGTTGAGGTGGTCCTTCAGCAGTTCGGCCTCGACCTTCGCCAGGGCCGCGCGGACCGCCTGGACCTGGGTCAGCACGTCGATGCAGTAGCGGTCTTCCTCGACCATGCGGGTCACGCCGCGGACCTGGCCCTCGATACGGCTCAGGCGATTCAGGATCTTGGAACGGTTCTCGTGAGCCATCGGGCGCCTCCGGACGTTCATGTAGCGATGCGGACCCGGATCGGCAACATACCCCGCCGGGGTACTTGAAAGATACCCTGCCCGGGTATACCTGCCGCTCACATGACCACCGACGAAAGCAGCCGATCCATGTCCCACCCCCCGCACGGCCACGACCACGCCCATCACCCCGGCTGCCATCACGGGATCGCCGCCGCGCCGCCCGCGGGCAAGGTGCTGGACCCGGTCTGCGGCATGACCGTCGATCCGGCCGCCACGGCCCACCATGCCGAACACGGGGGCGAGACCTTCCACTTCTGCTCGGCCGGCTGCCGCACGAAGTTCGTGGCCGATCCGGACCGATACCTGCATCCCGAGAGCCGCGCGGCCGAGCCCCCGCCGCCGCCCGGGACCATCTACACCTGCCCCATGCATCCCGAGGTGCGCCAGGAAGGCCCCGGCGCCTGCCCGATCTGCGGCATGGCCCTGGAGCCGGAGCTGGTCACCGCCGAAGCGCCGCCAAACCACGAGCTGATCGACTTCACCCGCCGCTTCTGGATCGGCCTGGCGCTCACCGTCCCGGTGTTCGTGATCGACATGGGCGCGCACATGGCCGGCATCGCCTGGCCCTGGGGCGAGCGCGCCTCGGCCTGGATCCA
>DASPLM010000217.1:0-2870 GCA_035627575.1 Caulobacteraceae bacterium
TCAACCGAGGCGTGGACCACGGCCGCCTGCATCAGGTAGCTGCACACCACCGAGACCAGGATGCCGACGCCGAGGATCAGCCAGCCCCGGGTCGTGGCGATGGCGCCGTCTTCGCCGATGTAGGGCAGCGAGACCCACGACGCGAGCGCCGAAGGAACGGCCACCAGGATCAGCCCCATGAGGAGGAACGGCCCGAGGTGGGCCCCAAGGACGCCGAAAGTGCGGTCCACCACGCGTCCCATGTCGAAGCGCCGCCGTTCGCGCTGTAGCGGATAGTCCATGTCGTCCCCCTGGCTCCGGCGTCGAGGCTTGCCCGGACCCGTCAGCCCGTCAACGCGGAAACCGGGGGGCTCGCCAGGGGTTCTTCTTGCAGGAGGCTCGAATGGACGCGGACCGAATACGCCAGTGGCGGGACGAGGGCCTGAGCGACGCCGAAATCGGCCATCGTCTCGGCGTCTCCGCCGACCGCCTGCGCCAACTGCTGCAGGAACCGGCCGTGGACGACCGCGACGACGACCACCGCCCGAATACCGATCCGGTCCGCTGAAAATGAAAGCGTTGCCGGCGCTTCCCACGAACGGAAGACTTCGGCGGGCGTTGTCATTTGCGAACCCGCAGCCCAATGGGTTCTCGTCGCCGCGAGCCTGACCGTGACCCACGCCGATCTCTCCCCGACCGTGTATCGCCCGCCCCGCCGGGTGGCCTTGCTGGCCGCCATCGTGATCGCCAGCATGAGCGTGATCGGCCTCTGGCGCGGGGTTGCGGAAGAACTTCGCGTCGGCCGTCAGGCGGCCTACCTCGAGAGCTTCACGCGCACCCATTCGGCGCCCCCGACTCCTGCGACTGCCTTCGCACTGGACGCGGAGAGCCTGGCCCCGTCGGGCCAGCAGACCGCCGTCGCGCCAGTTGGGGACGGTCCCGAGGTCACGAAGGCCGCACCGGCCGCCGCGCCCGCGAAGGCGGGGCCGGCCGATGAACCCGCGCACGCCGCACCCGCGGAGGTCAAGGCGGATCTGCCCGTCGCGCGCCGGGAACCGGCCAGCGAGCCTGCGGACGAGCCTGCGCCCTCGGCCGTCGATCGAATCCTCGAGGAGGAGCGCTTGAACGACCAGGAACCGCCGCCCGAGGACGAGCCCGCCTTCGATCCCTATTTCGATTAGGAGGTCGGGGTTTCCCCCACGAACTCCGCTCGCGCCGCCCGCACGGCCTCGACCGTGAAGTCCGTCACCGCCCGGATTCGCGCCAGGTTTTTCAGGTCCTGGTGAGTGACCAGCCAAAGACTGCGGGTCAGCCCCACATGCCCCGGCAGGACCCGGACCAGGGTCGGCTCGCGGCGGGCTATGAAGTCTGGAATTACGCACAGGCCCGCCCCCGCCAGGGCCGCCTGCAACTGGGCGATCAGGTTCGAACTCTTCAGCCCGACATGGATGTCCACGTCGGGCGCCTCCATGTAGTCGAGCTCCGGCGCGTACAGCAGGTCCTCGATGTAGCCGATGAAGCGCTGGCTCCCCAGGTCGGCGCGGCTTTCGATCGGCGGCCGCGCATCGAGATAGGCGGCGGTGCCGTAGAGGCCGAGGTTGTAGTCGGTCAGCTTGCGCGTAAGCAGGCGACCCTCGCGTGGCGGGCTGAGGGTGACCGCCACGTCGGCCTCGCGCTTGGACAGACTGAGTACGCCAGGGATGGCGACCAACTGGATCTCCAGTTGCGGGTGCAGGTCGGCCAGTTGGGCCATCCTCGGCGCCAGGAAGTAGCTGCCGAAGCCTTCCGGCGCGCCGATCCGCACCGCACCGGTGACGGCGAGGTCGCCCTCGCCCACCTCGGCCAGCATGGACAGGGCCAGGCTCTCCATCGCCTCGGCCTTGGGCAACAGCCGCTCGCCGTGGGCAGTGAGCGCGTATCCCGTGGGGCTGCGGTCGAACAGGCGCACGTTCAGGCCCTGCTCCATGGCCCCGATCCGGCGTGAGACCGTGGTGTGGTCCGCCCCCAGCCGGGCGGCCGCGGCGGTGAGGCGGCCTGTGCGTGCGACGGCCAGGAAGGCGCGCAGGTTGTTCCAGTCGAAGTCGGACACGCAGAACTCCGGTATGTGGATTTTCGCACAGCGATTGAGCGAACTCTCGCATCGTATGGGACAAAGCGCCATGGCAATATGACGGTGTTCTTCGAGCTTGACCGCAAGCACGACCCAGCCCCGAGCAGACCCATGCCCTTCGACGCCGGCTTCCCCCACGAGACCCCCGCCAATCTGCAGGCCGCTTCGGCTGCCACGCTGATCGACACCGCCGTGGCGCCCGACGCCGACTGGGCCGCCCGCAACCCGGAGCGGGCGCTGGCGTTCCTGTTCGTGGCGCCGCAGGACTGCGCCGCGGCCGACGTCCTGATGGCCGCCTGAGGCATCCATGACCAATACGTCGGCCCCCTCGTCCGTCTTCGCCACCAAGCCCGGCGCGCCCGATCCGGTCGCCATGGGCAAGGCGCTCGCGCAACTGGCCCAGACAGCCGACGCGGCGGTCCGCGCCTCGGCCGATCGCGCGTTGAGGAACGAGCCCCTGCCCTACGACCCGGCGGGCATGATGAAGCTGGCGGCCGAGTTCAACATGGGGCTGTGGGCCAATCCATGGGGCGTGATGGAGGCCCAGGCGCGCGGCTGGCGCGACTGGACGGCCCTGTGGCGCACCATGGCCGACACGGCGCTGGGCCACGACGTCGACCCGGTGATCGCCCCGGCGAAGGGCGATCGCCGCTTCTCCAATCCGGCCTGGACCGAAGAGCCGGTGTTCGACTTCCTGAAGCAGGCCTACCTGCTGAGCGCAAAGCAGCTGCAGGACCTGGTGGCCACCGCCGACCTGGACGACGCCGCCCGCGCCAAGGCG
>DASPLM010000218.1:0-2160 GCA_035627575.1 Caulobacteraceae bacterium
GACGTGGCCGACTTCCGCAAGGAGGAGGCGCTGCAGCTGCCCGCCGACCTGGACTACGCCGCCGTCGGCGGGCTGTCGCACGAGTGCCGCGAGAAGCTGGCCGCGGTCCGGCCGATGACGCTGGGTCAGGCCGCGCGCATCGAGGGCGTGACTCCCGGCGCGCTGACCGCCCTGCTGGCCCACGTGCGCCGGCAGGAGAAGGCGGCCCATGTCGCCTGACGCCCTGACGGCGCCCTCCGCCTACGGCCCCGCCGACTTCGCCCGGGACTTCGCCGCGACCGAGGCGCAGCTGGCCGACCTCGCTCGGTTCGAGGCCATGGTGGTGGAGACCAACGCGGTCATGAACCTGGTGGGCCCGGCGACCCTGCCCGCCTTCTGGAGCCGCCACGTGCTGGACTCCGCCCAGTTGCTGAAGCTGGCGCCCGACGCCCTGACCTGGGCCGACCTCGGCGCCGGAGCCGGCTTTCCGGGCGTGGTCCTGGCGATCCTGCTCAAGGGCCGGCCCGGCGGGCACGTCCACCTGGTCGACAGCCTGACCAAGCGCTGCCGCTTCCTGGAGCGGGTCGTGGAGGATCTCGAGCTGCCGGCGACGGTCCACAACAGCCGGGCCGAAGACCTGCGGCTGAAGGTCGATATCGTCACGGCCCGGGCCTGCGCACCCATGGACCGCCTGCTGGGCTTCGCCCGGCCATACTTATCCCAAGGGTCCACAGGCCTGTTCCTCAAAGGGGAAAACGCCGAGCAGGAATTGAACGAGGCTCGGAAATCGTGGAGCTTCGACGCGGAGCTCCTGCCCTCCCTCAGCGACCAGCGCGGACGGGTCGTCCGCATCCGGAGACTGTCCCGTGCCAAGTGATTTCGACAGCCGCCGTCCCGGCCCGCGCGTCCTGTCTGTCGCCAACCAGAAGGGCGGCGTGGGCAAGACCACCACGGCCATCAACCTCGGCACCGCCCTGGCGGCCGTGGGCGAGCGCGTGCTGCTCGTGGACATGGACCCGCAGGGGAACGCCTCCACCGGCCTCGGCGTGCCGCTGTCGGCGCGCAAGCTGACCATGTACGACGTCATCGTCGACGGCCGCTCGCTGAACGACGCGGCGGTCGAGACGTCGGTGCCTGGATTGTTCATCGTCCCATCCGACCCTGACCTGTCCGGGATCGAGATCCAGATGGCCCAGGCCGAGCGGCGCAACTACCGCCTGCGGGACGCGCTCGACGGGCTCCGGTCGAACCCGGGCGGACCGGGTTTTACCTATGTCCTGATCGACTGCCCGCCCTCGCTCAACCTGTTGACCGTCAACGCGATGAGCGCGGCCGACGCCGTGCTGGTCCCGCTGCAGTGCGAGTTCTTCGCCCTCGAAGGGTTGACCCAGCTGATGCGCACGGTCGATCTGGTGCGCACCAGCCTGAACCCCCGCCTGGAGATCCAGGGGGTAGTCCTGACCATGTACGATCGTCGCAACTCCCTGTCGTCGCAGGTGGCGCAGGACGTGCGCACCCACTTCGGCGACAAGGTCTATGACACCGTGATCCCCCGGAACGTCCGCGTCTCCGAGGCGCCGTCCTTCGGCAAGCCGGCGCTGATCTACGATCTGAAATGCGCCGGCAGCCAGGCCTATCTGAAGCTCGCCAAGGAACTGGTCGGCCGCGAACGCCGCCGCCGCGCCGCCGCCGCCTGAGAGGTATGACCATGTCCGAACGTCAGAGAGGCCTGGGCCGCGGCCTGTCCGCCCTGCTCGAGGAAGCCGCCGCCGAACAGCCGGTGGCTCCCGCCGTCGCCCCGTCCGCGGGCGGCGTCCGCCACGTGCCGATCGAGCTGATCCGTCCCAATGCGTCCCAGCCCCGCAAGGCTTTCGACGCCGCCGAACTGCAGTCCCTGGCGGACTCGATCCGCTCGCGCGGGGTCATCCAGCCCATCGTCGTGCGGCCCCGCAAGGACAAGGACGGCGAGTTCGAGATCGTCGCCGGCGAACGCCGCTGGCGCGCCGCCCAGCTGGCGTCCCTGCACCAGGTGCCGGTGATCGTCCGCAACCTCGGCGACAACGAGGTCTACGAACTGGCGGTAATCGAGAACGTCCAGCGCGCCGACCTCAATCCAATCGAGGAGGCCATGGCCTACCACGAGCTTTCGGTGCGCGGCAGCCGCAACCAGGCCGAGGTCGC
>DASPLM010000219.1:0-3157 GCA_035627575.1 Caulobacteraceae bacterium
CCGCTCTCAGCAAGACCGTCTGAAGGGCGGGCGCATTGCGGGCGTACCGAAGGCCGGCCGACATCGCGCCCCGAAAGTTCTCGCGCGGCGCTGTGCGGGCCGGGTGGTTCGGACGCCAGCGGGCGATGACGACGAGGACGCCGATGATCGAAAGCGCATTGAGACTATAGACCGCCGCCGGGCCGCTGAAGGCGACAATGAGACCGCCGAGGGCAGGCCCGGTCGCGCGGGCGATGTTGACGCCGAGACTGTTCAGCGACACCGCATCGGCCAGAGATCCCCTGTCGACGAGGTCGGGAACGATGGCCTGGAAGGCCGGGGCGCTCAGTGCGGCGCCGAGGCCCATGGTCGCGGTCAGGGCGAGCAGGACGACCGGCGTCGTCAGACCCAGCAGGGTCGAAGCGGCGAGGGCCGCCGCAGCCGTCAGGATCAGCAACTGGGCGCCCAGCAGGAGTTTGCGGCGATCCACCACATCGGCGAGCGCGCCGGCGGGAAGCGAGAACAGGAAGACCGGAAGACTGGCCGCCGCCTGGATCAGGGCGACCCAGAGCGCGCTCGGCGTCAGGCTCGTCATCAGCCACGCCGAACCGACATCGTTCATCGCCGTCCCGATATTGGAGACGATCATCGCGATCCACAGCGCGCGGAATACGGGCGTCGCCAGCGGAGAGCGGGGTGTCGCCGCAGCCTCCGGATCTCGGACGGGCGCCGTCACGGACGGTGCGCCCGGCGACGGTCCTCCCGCAGCGCCGAGGCGTTTCTGCCACGGGAAATGTCCGCTGCGCACGGCCGCCCGCGCTCGAACGAACCCGGGACGCGCGACAGGCGTCGCCAGATCTGAGGGGGTCGCCCGACGGCCTTGCGGAAGGCGCGGGTGAAATGCGCCTGGTCGGCGAACCCGCAGGACAGGGCGATCTCGGACAGGGGCCTGTCATCCGAAACCATGGCCAGCTGAGCCGCCATGATCCTCTGCGCCGTCAGATAGGCGTGCGGGGTCTGGTCGAAGGTCGCCTTGAAGGCGCGGGTGAAATGGCTGCGGCTGAGCCGGGCGACGGCTGCGAGGTCGTCGAGCGACAACCGCTCGTCGAGGTGGTCCTGGATCAGCGCCTGCACGCGGCGGCGCTGCCAGCGGGAAAGTCGAGGCCCTCCTGCTTCGTCCTCATCGGGACGCAAGGTGTCCGTCACGAGCACTTCGGTCGCCCGTTCCAGATAGAGTCGGGCCGCCGCGCTTTCGGCGTCCAGCGCCCTTGCGGCCGCCTCGATCAGCCGGACGACGAGCCCCGCTGTGGTGACGGAGACCGATCCGCACGGACGGGAAAAGTCGTCCGCGGCGTCGGGCGGGTACACGAAAGTCGTCGACATCACTGGATCGCCTCACTCGCGGCCGTTCGCCGGAACCCAGAATGTCCCGGGCGCCGTCGGGCCGCGAGTAAAGCGGCGTAAAGTCGGGAAGGCTTGCGCCGGGCGTGCCGGAGGTCCGCCCCGGGCGTCAGCCGTGGAGGCGCGCTGCGGTCTCGGCGATGCGCCGGCCCTGATGCCGCGCGCCGTCCAGCTCAAGCGCCGACGGCTGGCGCGATCCGTCACCGCCCGCGATCGTGCTGGCCCCGTAGGGCGTGCCGCCCGAGACCTCGTCGAGCGTGGTCAGGCCGGCATACCCATAGTCCAGACCCACGACGGTCATCCCGAAATGGAGCAGATTGGTGATGATCGAGAACAGGGTCGTTTCCTGACCGCCGTGCTGGGTCGCGGTCGAGGTGAAGGCGCCGCCGACCTTGCCCTGCAGGGCCCCCCGGAACCAGAGCCCGCCCGCCTGATCGAGGAAGGCCGCCATCTGCGACGACATCCGACCGAACCGGGTGCCGCAGCCGATGATGATGGCGTCGTAGGCCTCGAGGTCGCCGATGACGGCGATCGGCGCCGCCTGATCGAGTTTGAAGCCGGCGGACCGCGCGACGTCGAGGGGGGCGGTCTCCGGGACGCGCCGGATGTCGACCTGGGCCCCGGCCTCGGCCGCGCCCTCCGCCATGGCCTGGGCCATGGCCTCGATATGGCCGTAGCTGGAATAATAGAGGACGAGGACAGTGGTCATGGGGAATCTCCGTGAGGGGTCCATCTGACCCGCGCCGACACGCGCGTCTTGCGTGATCGGGGCGCGGCTTGGACCTTCGCGCCTTCCCCGTTCCGCGCATTCGAACCGCTTTCGATACAGACGCGCGGCCGGCGCCGGGCGAGGTAAAAAGGGGTGAAATCACCGCCGTGGCCGTTGCTTCGCACGAGCGGCCGGAGGGATAGGCGGCTTTGACGCCCCCGCGGCGTCTACCTGTTTTGCGGAGATCCCGAATGACCTCGAACCTTCCCTGGACACGTCGCCGCGCCCTGGCGGCCGCAGGCGGTCTCGCCGGACTCAGCCTGGCCGGCGCGGGACCAGCCCTGGCCCGCCCGTTGATTCCGGAAATCCCTGTCGAGGAGGGCTATGCGACGGTCCCGGGCGGCAAGGTCTTCTGGCGCAGGTTCGGCTCGGGGCCGGGTCGACCCCTTCTGCTCTTGCACGGCGGCCCGGGCGCGGCGCACAACTATCTGCTCTCGATGACCGCCCTCGCCAACGAGCGTCCGGTCATCGTCTATGACCAGCTCGGGTGCGGACGGTCCGATGCGCCCACCGATGAGACCCTCTACACCGTGCAACGGTCGGTCGACGAGCTCGAGGCGGTCCGCGAGAGCCTGGGACTCGACCAGGTCGATCTGTTCGGCCACTCCTGGGGCTCGGCCCTGGCGATCGAATATATCTGCCAGGGACGCGGCAGGGGCGTCGAGAAACTGGTCCTCGGCGGCGCGCTCGCCAGCGTGCCCCAGTGCAGCGCCGGCATGCAGCGGCTCCTCGCCGCGATGCCCGATGGTTTGGCGGCCAGCCTCCACGCTCTGGAGGACGCCGGTCGGACAGGGACGCCCGAATACGCGGCCCTTGCCCAGAAATTCTATGACAAGCACCTGCTTCGCGTTCCGCCGACGCCCGACGCCCTCGCGACCTTTGAGTCCCTGGCGACGTCGATCGCCTACAGGGTCATGAACGGCCCGAGCGAGTTCAACATCATCGGCGTGATCCGCGACTGGGATCGGCGCGCCGATCTGGCGGCCATCACCCAGGACACCCTGATCA
>DASPLM010000220.1:0-4583 GCA_035627575.1 Caulobacteraceae bacterium
AATACGGCCGCGGACCCGACGGCCAGGTGTGGCGCCTGTTCGAAGACCTGCCGGAACTGGCGCGGCTCTGCGCGCAGCTGCTGTCGAAGAAGGCGTCTTTCCTGCTGCTGAACGCCTATGCTGCCCGCGTGTCCGGTCCCGCCCTGGCCCATCTGCTGGCCCAGGCGGTCGGCGAGCGTGGCGGGCGGATCGACTGGGGCGAACTGGCCCTGGCCGAAGACGGCGGAGACGGCCGCGAGATCGGCCTCAGCTTCTTCGCCCGCTGGAGCGACCGGTGACGGGCGTCGTCCGCGAGGTCACCTCCCTGACCAACGCCACGGTGAAGGCCGTGCGCGCCCTGCACATGCGCAAGGAGCGGCAGGAGACGGGGCTGTTCCTGGCCGAGGGGCTGAAGTTCATCACCGAGGCGATCGACCTGGGGCATGCGCCCCGCACCTTGCTGGTCGGCAGGGACGCTCGTCCCCACCCCCTGCTGGACCAGGCGAGGGCCGCCACCCTGGAGTCAGGAGGCGAGGTCCTGCTGGTGACCCACGAGATCCTTGAAAAGATCTCCAGGCGGGACAATCCGCAGACCGTGCTCGCCACCTTCGACCAGCGGTACACGCCGCTGTCGGCCATCCAGCCGGAAAACTCACTGTGCTGGGTGGGGCTGGAGCAGGTGCGCGACCCGGGCAACCTCGGCACCATCATCCGCACGGCCGACGCGGCCGGCTGTGGCGGCGTCATCCTGATCGGCGAATGCGTCGACCCCTATTCGGTCGAGGGCGTACGCGCGACCATGGGTTCGATCTTCGCGGTCCAGATCGCCCGCTGCACGCTCGACGATTTCCTGCAATGGCGGCAGGCGTGGCCCGGCTCGGTCGTCGGCGCGCGGCTGCAGGCCAGCGAGGATTACCGCGCGGCCGCCTACCGCGCTCCGGCCATGGTGCTGATGGGCAACGAGCAGGCCGGCCTCACCGCCGAGGCCGCCGCCGCCTGCGACGTCAATGTGAAGATCCCCATGCGCGGCCGCGCCGACAGTCTGAACCTGTCCGTGGCGACGGGGATCATGGTCTATGCGGCGATGGAGGCGGTGGGCGGATAGGTTCACGTCCCGCGGGGCTTGGCCCGCGTGGTAGGCGCCGCCTCAAGCGGGTTCTCCGGCCAGGAATGCCTGGGATAGCGCCCGCGCATCTCCTTGCGCACATCGGCCCACGAACCGCGCCAGAACGCCGGCAGGTCCTTGGTGGTCTGCACCGGGCGGTGGGCCGGAGAGAGCAGCGACAGGGTGAGGGGCACCCGCCCGCCGCCGACCATCGGGTGTTGGCCTAGGCCGAACAGTTCCTGGACCCGGACCTCGACGCGCGGCCCGCCCTCGGCGGCGTAGTCGATGCGCAAGCGCGACCCGGTGGGCGCCTCGAATCGTTCCGGCGCCTCGGTGTCGAGTCGGCGGCGCATGTCCCACGGGATCATGGCCTCCAGGCTGTCGGCGAGCTGACCGTCGCCGAACTGGGACAGGGCCGACTTGCCGGCCAGCATGGGCGCCAGCCAGTCCTCAAGGCTCGCGACGAGCGCATGGTCCGACAGGTCCGGCCAGCTCGGATCGAGCTCCCGCAGGAAACCGACCCGTGCGCGCAGGGCGGCAGACCGCTCGCCCCACGGCAGCACGCCCAGACCGCCCCGCTCCACTTCCGCCAGCAGGGCCGCCCGCACGGCCTCCGGCGGCGGCCGATCGAGCAGCTTCTCGTCGACGACGATGCGCCCGAGGCGGCGCATGCGTCGCGCCTTCACCCGACCCCGCTCATCCGGTTCAATGCGGTCTTCCGTCCCGATCCGGTCCGCGAAGGCGGCGAGCAGGGCCTCCTCCTCCAGCGGCGCCGCCAGCAGCACCCGGTCCCGCGCCGCCCCGCCGCCCAGCTCACCCACGGCCAGCCAGCGCTCGCGCGCCAGCACGTCGGTCGGCTCAACGAACACGCCGCGGCCCGACGCCAGCAGGAACTCACCGGGCTTGCCGCGGGCCTTCGCCACCCGTTCCGGAAAAGCCTCGGCCAGCAGCAGGCCGTCGTCCAGCGGCGCGCCCCCGGACGGTCCCGCCAAGCGCGCGGCGTCCCGCGCCCAGCGTTCGGCAAGGGCGCGGGCGTCTCGCGCCCTCGGCGATCCGTCGCGCCGGAACCGCTCGAGCCGCGAGCGGAGGTCGGCGTCGCTTCCGCCGAGCCCCCGCTCGGTCAGCAGGGCGGCGATCTCGGCGGCCAACCTCCCCTGCCCCGCCCGGGCGCCCGCGACCAGCATGTGGGCCAGCCGCGGCGGCAGCGGCAGCTTCGCCAGCGCCTCGCCGTGCGGGGTCAGGGCGCCGGCGTCGTCCAGGGCCTGCAGGCCGTGCAGCAGGCTTCGCGCTTCCCTGAAGGCCGCGGCAGGCGGGGCGTCCAGGAAGGCCAGTCCCTCCGCCGATTTCGCGCCCCAGCGCGCCAGGTCCAGGGCGAAGGCCGAAAGGTCCGCTTCGAGAATTTCCGGGCGGCCGTACGGCGGCAGGGAGCGCGTCTCGGGCTCGTCCCACAGACGGTAGCAGACCCCGGGTCCGGTCCGGCCCGCCCGGCCCCGGCGCTGGTCCGCCGCCGCGCGAGAGACCCGCACGGTCTCCAGCCGCGTCAGGCCCGCCGCCGGGTCGTAGCGCGGAACCCGGGCCAAGCCGCAGTCGATGACCACGCGCACGCCCTCGATGGTCAGGCTCGTCTCGGCGATGGAGGTGGCCAGCACCACCTTGCGCCGCCCCGACGGCGCGGGCGCGATGGCCCGGTCCTGCTCCGCGGGCTGGAGCGCGCCGTACAGGGGCGCCAGCACCACGGCCGGATCGCGCAGCCGTTCCGCCAGTCGCTCCTCGGCGCGCCGGATCTCGCCCTGGCCGGGCAGGAAGACCAGCAGGCTGCCGCTCTCCTCGATCAGCGCCTTCTGCACGGCGCGGACGACGGCGTCCTCGATTCGCTCGCCCGGGTTGCGGCCGAGGTAGCGCGTGTCGACCGGGAAGGCCCGCCCCTGGCTCTCGACCACCGGACCATCGCCGAGCAGCGCCGAGACACGAGCGCCGTCCAGAGTGGCGGACATCACGAGCAGCCGCAGGTCGTCGCGCAGAACCTGCTGCGCGTCGCGGGCAAGCGCCAGGCCGAGGTCAGCGTCCAGGCTGCGCTCGTGGAACTCGTCGAACAGCACCGCGGCGACGCCCTCCAGCGAGGGATCGTCGAGGATCATGCGGGTGAACACGCCCTCGGTAATCACCTCGATCCGGGTGCCGGCGCTCACCTTCGATTGCAGGCGCACGCGGTAACCAACTGTGTCCCCGACATTTTCGCCGAGGGTCTGCGCCATCCTCGCAGCGGCAGCGCGGGCGGCGAGGCGGCGCGGCTCCAGCATCAGCAGCTTTCGGCCGGCCACCCACGGCTGGTCGAGGAGAGCCAACGGCGTGACCGTCGTCTTTCCGGCGCCCGGCGGAGCCACGAGCACGGCGGCCCTGTGCGCGGCCAGCGCGACCTTGAGCTCGTCGAGGACGACGTGGATCGGAAGCATCGCCGCCTCCTAGCCTGCGCCGCGCCCACACTGAAGCTGTACGGGAGATTCCCGTTCGATAAACCATTGTTGCGCCGGTCCCCGCCCCTCTCTAACGTCCGCCCCGAGTGAAACCGGCCGCTTGGGGAGTTAAGCGGCCATAGGGGGAGAGCGCGACGCATGTCCGCACCAGCAGGTCGACCGCCGGGACCCCGGCTGTTCATCAAGAAGTCCGTCGAACGGATCCAGCGGGAAGCCGCCAGGAGCGAGCTGAAGCGCTCGCTGGGTCCGATCAATCTCATGAGCCTCGGCATCGGAGCCATCATCGGCGCCGGCATCTTCGTCCTGACCGGCGAGGTGGCTTCGGCCTACGCCGGCCCGGCGATCATGATCTCGTTCGTGGTCGCTGGCATCGCCTGCGCCCTGGCCGGCCTCTGCTACGCCGAGCTCGCCTCGACCATGCCGGTGTCCGGCTCGGCCTACACCTATGCCTACGGCTCCATGGGCGAGGTCTTCGCCTGGATCATGGGCTGGCTGCTCGTGCTGGAGTACGGCATCGCCGCCTCAACGGTGGCCGTGGGGTGGGCAGGCTATGTCGTCAGCTTCCTGAACGATTTCGGGATCAACTTCCCGATGCTCATGGTCGGCGGCGCCGAGTCGCCGCAGTTCGCCACGCCGCTGATCCAGGCGGTCGCGGCGGAGGGCGGCGGCACGGTGCTGGTCCAGACCGGCACCTTCAACCTGATCGCGGCCATCGGCATCGCCCTGGTCTGCGGTCTGCTGGTCCTGGGCGTCAGCGAATCGGCCAACGTCAACAACGTCATCGTCGTGATCAAGGTGATCGTGCTGCTGACGTTCATCGGCGTAGGCGTGTCCTACATCAATCCCGAGAACTGGGTGCCCTTCATCCCCGAGCCCACGGGCCGAGCGGGTGAATACGGCACCTCCGGCATCTTCCGCGGCGCGGCGATCATCTTCTTCGCCTATGTGGGCTTCGAGGCGGTCTCGACGGCCGCGGCGGAAGCGAAGAACCCGTCGAAGGACGTGCCCATCGGCATCCTCGGCGC
>DASPLM010000221.1:0-4274 GCA_035627575.1 Caulobacteraceae bacterium
AGGCGCGGCGCAGGGTCTCGGCCGACGCCTCGGAAAGGCCGAGATGGCGGACCTTGCCCTCGGTCACGAGCTCGGCCATCGCCGCGACCGTGTCCTCGATCGGCGTGTTCGGGTCGATGCGGTGCAGGTAGTAGAGGTCGACGACGTCCGTGTTCAGCCGTTTCAGGCTGCCGTCGATGGCGCGGCGCACATTGGTCGGGCTGCCGTCGTTGACCGGCCGGCGCTCGGCGCCCTCGCCGGTGAAGCCGATGCCGAACTTGGTGGCCAGGAACGCCTGGTCGCGCCGGCCGGCCAGCGCCCGGCCGACCAGCTCCTCGTTCGTGTGCGGGCCGTAGATCTCGGCCGTGTCGAGGAAGGTGACGCCCAGTTCCAGCGCCCGGTGGATGGTGCGGATGGACTCGTCCTCGGTGCCCTCCCGTCCGCCGTAGAAGGCGCTCATGCCCATGCAGCCGAGGCCGATGGCGGACACTTCGGGGCCGTTGCGGCCGAGACGACGGGTATGCATGGGGAGGCTCCAGCGTGGCGGGTGTGGGCGAGAGGTGGGGATGGCGGGCGCCTCAGCCAACCCGTCGTGCCTTCACCCTCAGGGTGAAGGAGAGAAACTCCGCACCGTCGGCGAATGGTCCAGCGCGTCAGCCTCGACCGGCCCGGTCTTCAGGCTGAGGTGGGCGAACCAGCGGCGGGCGCCGCCGACGTCCTGGTCGGAGACGGGCCGCAGGCGCCCGTCCACCATGGAGGCGCGCAGGGCGGCGAGGCTGACGGAGTTCAGGACGTTGCCGCCGATGACGAAGATCGCCCCCTGGGCCGCGTCGGTCTTCACCACCACGTCGCAGTGCAGCGGCGCGTATCGTCCGAGGTCCGGCCGACGCTCGGCGATGGTGCGATAGGTCGCCTGGCCGCGCGCGCTGCAGAGCAGGTCGCCGGGGACGATATCGCGCTCGCCCAGGTCGTAGGCCTCATAGGCGGCGCGGCCCGGCGTCGCGCGTTCCTCGATGGCCTGGTCGACGTATTCCCAGTGGGCGATGGAGCGGCGGAAGGTCTCGCGCTCGCCCAGGCCCGCCTCGCACATGGTCCAGGAGATGAAGGCGGCCGACCACGGCTCCAGCCAACCGATCGTGTCTCCGAAATCGCTGTTCCAGGCGGCGTTCTGCTTGCGGATGACCTCGGCGCCGTCCGGCGTGGCGGACCAGTAGCCGGCCACCGTCGCCAGCACCGCGCCGTCGTCCTCCCATTGGCCCAGCCGCAGGGTGCGCCGGGCCAGGCGCTCCCGGCCGGTGTCGGGGTTGAGCGCGTCGGGCAGGAGGCGCAGGCCGTCGGCGGCCGGGACGAGACGGCGCTCGACGCTCACCTGGTCCAGGGTCTGGAAGCCGAACACGGCCCACTCCTGCACCGCGATGTCGGCGATCCGCCGCCGGGTGTGCGGTCCCAGCGGTCCGACGCGGCAGCCCGGCTGGGCGATGCGGAAGGAGCCCCGCTTGCCCTCGATGCGGTCGGCGGGCGGGATGACATCGAACGCCTCGCGCGGCAGGCGCTCGCGCGTGGACTGGGCCTGGGGGAGCGTCGGCGGCAGGACCGTCGCCGCGATGGCGGTCAGGACGAGGAGGCCGGCCCGGCTAGTGCGCATCCGGCGCCCGCCAGGAGCGGTCGATCGGCCAGGCCAGGGCGGTCACCACCCCGAACAGCACCAGGCCCATGACGCCCGCATAGACGGCGTTGTCGGGCTCCTGCGCCGGCAGGGCGTACAGCACGGCCAGGCCGCACAGCATGGTCAGGAACAGCAGGGCCGGCCAGGCCGACTGGTGCCCCTCCTTGCGCCGCGCGATCCAGGCGCCGGCGGCGAGCGTCAGCAGCGACATCTCGAAGGCCATCTCGGCCACCGGCAGGTTCCAGAAGCCCAGTCCCACCTTGGGGCCGTCGAACCAGAGGCCGAGGTCCGGCCGGTGCGTGATCCAGTCAAGGATCCAGTGCGAGAACACCACGCCGCCGATGATCGCGGCGACGCGCCAGGGCACGATCATGCGCGCCAGGGCGGCGGCCAGCACCGACCACAGAACCGCCGCCGGCAGGCTGTGGCTCCAGGGCATGTGCTCCAGCACCAGCTGATTGCCCGGAAGGGACGGGTCGACGCGGAATCGCTCCAGCCCCGCGATCAGGAAGCCGGAGAAGGCCACGTCCAGCAGCTGGGCCGCGCCGACCAGGGTCCACAGCGGCGCGCGCGGCGCCAGGGCCTTGGCGCCGAAGGCGGCGGCGTAGTGTCCGATGAACATGTGACCTCTCCCCCCAGAGGCGCCCGCGGTCAGAGCGGCGCGCAGACCTCATTCAGCCACGTCCGCACGGCGCCGTCGACCTGCGGTCCGACCACCTCGACCACGCGGGCATGGTAGGCGTCCATCCAGGCGCGCTCGGCCGGATCCAGCAGCGAGACGTCGATCAGGCGCCGGTCGATGGGCGCCAGGGTCAGGCTCTCGAAGCCCAGCATCGGCCGCTCGCCGCCCGGGATGTCTTCGGCTGGCGTGACCACCTGCAGGTTCTCGATGCGGATGCCGTAGTCGCCGACGCGGTAGTAGCCGGGCTCGTTGGAGACGATCATGCCGGGCTGCAGGGCGATGTTGTTGGGCGCCTTGGAGATGCGGTGCGGTCCCTCGTGGACGCCCAGGTAGCTGCCCACGCCGTGGCCGGTGCCGTGGTCGTAGTCGAGGCCGTACATCCACATCGGCGCGCGGGCGAGGGCGTCCAGCGCATGGCCGGTGGTGCCCGCCGGGAAGCGGATGCGCGCCAGGGCGATGTGGCCCTTCAGGACCAGGGTGAACTTCTGGCGCTGCTCGTCGGTCGGCTCGCCGACGGCCATGGTGCGGGTCACGTCGGTGGTGCCGTCGAGGTACTGGCCGCCCGAATCGACCAGCAGCAAGGACCCCTTCTCCATCCGCCGGTTGGTGCGGTGGGTCGGGTGATAGTGCGGATAGGCGCCGTTGGGCCCGGCCGCCGAGATGCTGTCGAAGCTGAGGTCCTTCAGTGCGCCGGTCTCCTCGCGGAAGGCCTCCAGCCTGCCGGCGATCTCGATCTCATCGGGCAGGGTCTCCTGCGCCTCGGTCCCGATCCAATGCAGGAATTTCGCCAGGGCCACGCCGTCGCGGGCGTGGGCGTTGCGGGCGCCCTGGACCTCGACCGGGTTCTTGGCGGCGCGGGGCAGGGTGCAGGGGTCCATGCCGCGGACCACCGTCGCCCCGGCCTGCTCCAGCCGGTCGAAGTACCAGGAGGAGGACTGGGCCGGGTCGACCAGCACCTTGCGGCCCTTGAGGCTGTCCAGGGCGGCGGGAAGGGCGTCGGTCGGCTCGAGGCTGACGGCGTTGCCGAGCCACTGACTGAGCTCCGGCGACCACTTGGCCTCGTCCAGGAACAGGCGGGCGGTGCCATCCTTGTTGAGGATGGCCTGCCCGATGGGGAGCGGCGTGCGGATGACGTCGCCGCCGCGCACGTTGAACAGCCAGGCGATGGAGGCCGGGGCGGTCAGGACGGCGGAGTCCGCGCCCATGGTCTCGCCGAGGCGCTGGCGCTTGCTGGCGCTTTCCTCCCCGGCGTACTCGACCGGATGCGGCACCACCTTGGCGGCGGGTTGGGGCGGGCGCTCGGCGGCCCAGGCGGCGTCGAGCGGATTGTCGTTCACGGCCTTCAGCTTCGCGCCGGCCCGTTCGGCGGCGGCGCGCAGGCTCGACAGGCTGTCGGGACTGTGCAGGCGCGGATCGTAGCCGATCACGGCGCCGGGCTGGGCGTTCTCGAGGTAGGCGGGCACGCCCCCCTCCACCAGGTCGCGGATCTCGAACAGCGACTTGTCCACCTGGACCTGCACCTGGGCGGTGTAGCGGCCGTCCACGAACACCGCGGCCTTGTCCTTCATCACCACCGCGGCGCCGGCCGAACCGGTGAAGCCGGTCAGCCACGCGAGGCGGTCGTTCGCGGCCGGCAAGTACTCGTTCTGGTGCTCGTCCTCGTGCGGCACGAGGAAGCCGTCGAGCCCCTGCCGGGCCATGGCCTCGCGCATGCGGGGCAGGTGCCTGGAGCCGAAGGAGGGATCGGTGTGTTCGTCGAAGGTCTGGCGCATGGCGAATAGGTAGCGCCGCTGACGGCGGCGCGCCAGTCACCGTCTCCCCCGGTGCGGAGCACCGGGGGAGGTGGCCGCGAAGCGGCCGGAGGGGGAGGGCCGCAAGCGCGCGGCGGCCTGCAACCCTCCCCCTCCGTCGCCTGCGGCGCCACCTCCCCCAGTCGCTGCCGCGACC
>DASPLM010000222.1:0-10658 GCA_035627575.1 Caulobacteraceae bacterium
CTCGCCTCGGGCGACTGGCCGGCCCGCAACCCGGACCAGAACCTGGCCGACCTGAAGGCGCAGGCGGCCGCCTGCGCGCGCGGGGCCGAGGAGCTGGCGCGCATGGTCGCCGAGTTCGGCCGCTAGGTGGTCGGGGCCTACATGGGCCACGTCCAGGCCAACGCCGAGGAGCAGGTCCGCCGCGTCATCGACCGCCTGTCCGACGGCGCCTTCGCCTGCGAGACCGACGACGGGGCCGTGGTGCGCGTGGCGATCACGGTGGATCGCGAGGCCCGCTCGGCAGTGATCGACTTCAGCGGCACGAGCGCCCAGCTGGACAGCAACTTCAACGCCCCGCTGTCGATCACGCGGGCGGCGGCGCTCTACGTCTTCCGCACCCTGGTGGACGACGACATCCCCCTGAACGAGGGCTGCCTCAAGCCTCTGACCCTGGTCGTGCCCGAAGGCTCGATGCTGAACCCGCGCTACCCGGCCGCCGTCGTCGCCGGCAACGTCGAGACCAGCCAGGTGGTGGTGGACGCGCTGTACGGGGCGCTGGGCGCGCTCGCCGGATCGCAGGGCACCATGAACAACTTCACCTTCGGCGACGCCCGCCGGCAGTACTACGAGACCATCGCCGGGGGCTCCGGCGCCGGGAACGGCTTCGACGGCGCCAGCGCGGTGCAGACGCACATGACCAACAGCCGCCTGACCGACCCGGAGGTGCTGGAGACCCGCTTCCCGGTGCTGCTGGAGGAATTCTCGATACGCGGGGGCTCCGGCGGCGAGGGTCGCTGGCGCGGAGGGGACGGCGTGGTGCGGCGGGTCTGTTTCCGCGATTCGATGACGGCGGCGATCCTCTCCAACCGTCGCCGCGTGCCGCCCTTCGGGCTGGAGGGGGGCGCGCCGGGCGCGGTCGGCGTGAACCGGGTGGAGCGGGCGGACGGCGGAATCGAACCACTCACCGCCACCGATGAGCGCGAGATGCAACCCGGCGACATGTTCGTGATCGAGACGCCCGGCGGGGGCGGGTTCGGGCGCTAAGCCTTTTCCCTCTCCTCTGGAGAGGGTGGCCCGAAGGGTCGGGTGTGGGATGAAGCGCGTGGCGGGCTGCAGAAGGCCACACCCGTCTGCTTCGCAGCCACCCTCTCCAGAGGAGAGGGAAAGCAGCCGTGTCCGCCGCTGAGCAGGTTCTCCCCGTGAACCTCTTGGCGGAGCGTCGCGCCCTCGGGTCGGGACGCTGTCAAGGACGCGGCTTCGCCGCGCAAGCGGAGCTTGTGAGGCCCGAAGGGCCTCATCCTTGACTGCGGCCCGACCGGGCGCACCATTCCATCAAGAGGATCAGGGGGCGGTGTGTTCAGAACCTGGCGTGCCTTCCCTCTCCTTCAGGGGAGGCAGCGAGCCCTCGCGCAGCAAGGGGAGCGGGTGAGGCGTCGGCCGACGCACGACCTCCCATCGTAGCGCCGACAGCGTCGCGCACCGGACATGCCTCCCCGGGGTCCGCTACGCGTCCCCCGGCCCTCCTGAAGGGAGGGCGGAAGGCAGCGCGTCACGCCCTTGCGTGATCCCGCCGCCGCACCTTCTCCACCACCTTCTCCGCCGCCGGCGGCAACAGGCTCTTCGGCGCCGCGCGACCGACGTGGTCGGCCATGGTCGCGCCGCGCCGGCCGAGCGGCTCGGGCGCGCCGGTGGTGGAGTCGCGCGCCGTCTGATGCTCGATCTCGGAGTTCAGTTCGGCCCCGAACAGCACCACCACCGAGGACAGCCACAGCCAGACCATGAAGCCGAACACGGCGCCCAGCGAGCCATAGGTCGCCTGGTAGTCGGCGACGTTGGCGAGGTACCAGGAGAACAGGCCCGACACCGCCAGCCACAGGACGGCGGCGGCGACGGCGCCGTAGCTGACCCAGCGCCACTTCGCCCGGTCGCGGCTCGGGCCGTAGCGATACAGCAGGGAAAGCGCGCCGACGACCAGCGCCAGCAGCGCCGGCCAGCGCAGCCAGGCCAGCAGGGGCAGGACGCCCTCGGCGCGGACGAACTCCAGCGCCACCGGCAGGGCGATGATCGCCGCCACGGCCACGGCGAAGAACAGCACCATGCCCAGCGTGAAGGCGAGGGTGACGAGGTTCAGGGCCACGAAGCCGCGCTTCTCCTCCTCCTCGAAGGCGATGTTCAGGCCCCGGAAAAGCGACTTCATGCCCGCATTGGCGCTCCATACCGACAGGAGCACGCCGAACACGGCCGTCAGGCTGAGCCCCGCGTCATTGGCGGCGGCGATGCGCACCATCTGCTCGCCGATCAGGGTGAGGGCGTCGGCCGGGATGAAGCCGGTCAGGACGGCGAGGTGCTCGCGCGCCGAGGCGACGTCGGCGAACAGGCCGTAGATGGAGACGAACGCCGCCAGGGCCGGGAACAGGGCCAGCATGCCGGAGAAGGCGATGCTGCGGGCGACCGAGACCACGTCGTCGGCCTGCACCTCCCTTGCCGTTCGCCAGAGGATGTCCTTCCAGCCAGCCTTGGGAATCTCGGTCGGGCTGTCGGCCGCGCGCCCGCGGTCGGAGGCGCGGCCGGCCTGGGCCGGGAGTTCGCGAGCCGCGGCGCGGCGGCGCGCCCTCACCTCGTCCACCGCGATCAGGGCGGCCACGCCCGCGAGCGCCGCCCACGGCAGGGCCTTGCCGACGACGCGGGCGCCGCGTCCGACCTGGTGGGCGCCGGCCTGGACCTCGGCGGCGGCGTGCTTCGCCTTGCGGCCGGCCGAACGGCCCCAGCGCTTCACGCGCGGCTCGCGGCGGCCCCAGTTCAGGGCGACCGGCCCCACTGCTAGTCTCATGCCCGGACAGCTCCCTCGGCTTCCCTCCTTGAATGATGGAAGCCGAGCGCCTGTTCCGTCGGCGTCAGCGGACTTTGGCGGCGAACTCGGCCCTGGCGCCCTCGGCGGCGGCCTGGGCGGTGATCTTGCCGTCGGCCAGGTCGTCGGCGAGGCCCATCAGGCGGGGACCCGTGACCGAGCCGGCCTGGGGCTCCTCCTCCACCTCGACCACGCCGTCGGCGGCGGCGCGGTCCCAGGCGGCGCGCACGCCCGCCCAGTAGTCTCTGGTCTTGCTCCAGTAGGCGTCGGCCGCGGCGACCTGGAAGTCGGCGAACTTCACGTAGGTGTTCAGCCCGTCCTCGTGGACGATGATCGTCGGCTTGCCGTCCCTGGGACCGATCTTGGCGTTGTCCTGCAGGTGCGCCCAGCCGCCCGGCGTCAGCACATGGCGGTTGATCGAGTCGTAGCGGTCGTAGACCGGATTGCGGATGGCGTCGCGACGGGCCAGCGGCCGCCAGGTGGGGCCGCTGGTCCAGCGGTCCTCCCCGTTGGCGTGCAGCCACCGGCCGACGCCGCCGTAGCGGGGCGAATCGTCGGTCTGCCACACGGTCTGGGACCAGGCGCCCTTGCGCTCGGCCGCGCTGACCGGCGTGACCGTCCAGCGGCTCTTGCCGGCGTAGGTCAGGACGCTTTCCGGCTCGTAGGTCCAGTCCTGGCGCCAGTGCTTGATCACCATGGGCTTGCCGTCGCCCATGTCGGCCACCAGCAGGTGCTGCAGGCTGATGAAGCGGCCGGTGTCGGCGATCACCCGCACCACCTCGTGTCCGCCGCTCAGTTTCTGCGGCAGCGGCGTGTAGTCGGCCTGCATCGGCAGGACCTCGCGGAAGTCGAAGCGGACCTTGTAGTCGCCGGCCATGGCCAGGATGGCCTGCCGGTCCTGCTCGAACGCGGCCTGGGTGGCCGGGGCGGCGGTCTGGGCCACGGCAGGGGCGATGGCCGCCGGCGCGGCGATGGCGACGGCGGCGGCGATGGCCAGCAGGGAGGGTCGGAGCTTGGTCATGGTCGTCCTCAGAACTTGTAGGTCAGCGAGACGCTGACGTTGCGGCCGGGCTGGGTGTAGGCGTCGAGCACCGTCGAGGTGGCGGACAGGCCGCGCACGTCGCTCCACCAGGCATAGGTCTCGTCGGTCAGGTTGAAGGCGCCGGCGCGGATCGTCGCCCTGCCGGTCACGCGCCACCAGGCGGTGACGTCCAGCAGGGTGAATTCGTCGGGGCGGTAGCACGACAGGGTGTCGTTCCCCGGCGCGCAAAGCCCGCCGACGTCCTCCAGATCCTTGCGGTCCGAGTAGGTGGCGATGGCCTGGGCGCCCCAGCGGCCGGCGGGCTGGCGATAGCTGACGCCCACCACGACCTTCAGCGGATCGACGCTGTCGAGCGGGAATTCGGCCCCGGCGCTGCGGGCGTCGCCCTCGGCGAGGCCCAGCGCCGCCGTCATGCCGAAGCCGTTGTCCCAGCGCCCGTCCAGCCTGGCCTCGAAGCCGCTGATCTCGACCGCGCCAAGGTTCACGTACTGGTAGCAGAGGGGGAAGCCGCCGCAGAGCGACGGAAGCGGGCCTGTCAGGGCGACCTGCTCGATGAAGTTCTCGTACTCGCCCGTGAACGCCGCCGCCTGGCCCTGCCAGGTCCCGCCGGCGAGGTCCAGGTCCCGGAAGCGGACGCCCGCCTCGAAGGTGCGGCTGGTCTCGGGCTCCAGGTTTGGGTTGGGAATCGAGATGTAGCCGAAGATCGGGTTGGAGAAGCTGTTGTTCACCTGCATCGGGGACGGCGCGCGGAAGCCGTCGGCATAGTTGGCGAACAGGCCCCAGCCGCTGTCGGACCAGTAGACGGCGCCCAGCTTGGGCGACAGCCGCTCGTCGCTCGAGCGGATGGCCAGGCCGGGGTAGAGGGCGTCGACCTCGGGTTCCAGCTCGTACCAGTCGTAACGCAGCGCCGGATAGAGCTTCAGCCTGCCGTCCAGGAACGAGATCTCGTCCTGCACGAAGAGACCCACGAGCGTGTAGTCGGTGTTCGGGAAGGCTCTGGCCGGGAAGGTCTCGCCCGTGGGGGGCACGGTCCCGTCGCGCAGGCCCTCCTGGCGGGTGACCGAGGCGTCGGCGCCCCAGACGACGCGGTGCGGCACGTCGAAGGCCGTGAAGCTGCTCACCGCCTGGCCGCTGAAGCCCCAGACCTGGGTGTCGAAGGTGTTGTCGCGGATGCGGTCGGCGGCGGTGTTGCGGTCCTCGTCGGTGAACTCGCGCGTCTCGCTCTGCTGCCAGTAAAGCGTCCACTGGGCCTCGTCGATGAAGCCGCCGGCGCCGGTGTAGCGGTGGTCAAAGGCGATGCGGTCACGATCGGTGGTGTCGCGGGCGTCCAGGTCGATGACGGAGGCGGCGGCGAGCGGCCCGGCGGCGCGGCCGCTGAGCACCTCCGTGACCACCTCGCGGTCGTAGTGATCGACCGTCAGGCGGAAGCGGTGCTCGTCGTTCGGCATGAAGACCAGCTTCCCCAGCACCGAGTTGGACTCGATGTCCTGCGGGTTGGCGGCGGTGCGGCGGCTGTCGGGGAAGGTCACGTCGCCCTGGGTCTCGGTCTCCTGGCCGTCGCGGCGGGTGTAGGAGAGCAGACCCGACCAGGCGCCGGAACGGCCGGCCACGGCGACGCTCTCGGACCAGCTCTCGTCGGCCGAGGCGTAGGCGGCGCGGACGCGGGCGGTGAAGTCCTGGCCGGGGTCGAGCAGGTCCGACGGATCGCGGGTGACGAAGCTGACCGCGCCGGCCACGCCGTCGCTGCCGTAGAGCGCCGAGGCCGGACCGCGCAGGATCTCGACCGACTTCAGGATCTCCAGGTCTGCGTAGTCGCCGCGGCCGACCGACTGGGCGCCGAAGGCGAAGGCGTCGGGGACGCGGACGCCGTCCACCTGGATCAGCACCCGGTTGCCCTCGAGACCTCGGATGTTGAAACCGCTGTTGCCGTCGCGGCCCGTGGAGCCGAGCGCGGCGCCGAAGCGGGCGGGCTGGGTGCGCACGGAGACATTGGGCTCGAAGCGCACCAGGTCCTTGATGTCGGCAGCCAGCGTGTCCTCGATCTCCTGGGCGGTGATGACGGTCACCGTCGCGGGCGCTTCGTCGACCGGGGTCTCCGTCCGGGTGGCGGTGACCGTGACCTCCGACACCTCGGTCACCTCGTGGGCCGCTTCCGCTGCGAGCCCCGTCGCCGGCAGCGCCGTCAGCACGGCGCCCACCGAAGCGCCGAGCGCGAGCCCCCGTGTCCGTCCGATACCCATCATGTCCCTCGTCCCCGTCGGAAGCGAATGCGAGTCATTCGCAACTGAGCGGGGCAATAGGGGCGGCATCGCGCGCCGTCAAGCTAGTTGCGAATGATTCTTAGCTGGGTCGCCCGGGGGTGCGGCCCTAGCCACCGCCTCCGATCCGCGTAAGCATTCGTTCCGCGGACGGAATTCGGGGGACGGTCGATGCTTGTGCTCTTGGGGATAGCGGTGGTGATCGCGGGCTTCGTCGCCCGCATCAACCCGCTGCTGGTGATCCTGGCGGCCGCCCTGGTCACGGGCGTCTGCGCCGCCATCGTCCCTGGTGTGACGCCGGCGCAGCTGGGCCAGGCCGCGCTCGACACCCTGGCCGCCTTCGGCAAGGCCTTCAACGAGAGCCGCTACCTGCACGTGGTCTGGCTGGTGCTGCCGGTGATCGGCCTGCTGGAGCGGTCGGGCATGCAGGAGAAGGCCAAGGCCCTGATCGGGTCGATCAAGGCGGCGACGGCGGGGCGGGTGCTGCTGGTCTACCTGGTCGTGCGCCAGGCCACCGCCGCCCTGGGTCTGACCTCGCTCGGCGGCCACCCCCAGATGGTGCGCCCGCTGGTCGCTCCCATGGCGGAGGCCGCCGCCGAGAGCCGTTTCCCCGGCCTGTCCGACCGCCTGCGCTTCCGGGTCCGCGGCTACGCGGCGGCGACCGACAACGTCGGCCTGTTCTTCGGCGAGGACATCTTCATCGCCATCGGCTCGATCCTGCTGATCGTCGGCTTCCTCGACCAGTACGGCGTGAGCGTCGAGCCGCTGCAGCTGGCCATCTGGGCCATCCCCACCGCCATCGTCGCCTTCGTCATCCACGCCGCGCGGCTGGTCCTGTTCGACCGGCGGCTCGCCAGGGACGCCGGGATCGAGGCGCCCGCGGGCACCGGCGCTGCGGAGGCGGGCCAGTGATCACACTCGACATCGTCTACATCGTCGTCGGCCTTCTGTTCGCGGCCTTCTCCATCCTCAGCGCGCTGGACGGGCAGAACGCCAAGCGTCTGCGCAACACCGCCTTCTGGGGCTTGCTGGCGGTCAGCCTGCTGTTCGGCTCCTACCTGAGCGATCTCGCCAACGGCGGCATCGTGGTGGCCCTCGTGCTGATCGGCGGGCTCGGCGGGCTGGGCGTGGGTCGGCCCGCCACGACCGCGCCGGAGGAACGCCGGGAGAGCGCACGACGGCGCGGCGCCTGGCTGTTCGTCCCCGCCCTGCTGATCCCGCTGGTGGCCGTGGGCGGCACCCTGCTGCAGGACCACACCGCCCTGGGCGCCGCCGTGATCGCCGACAAACAGACCACGGTGATCGCGCTCGGTCTCGGCTGCGTCATCGCCCTGATCGCCGCCGCGGCCTGGCTGCGTCCGCCCCTGCTGGCGCCCCTGCAGGAGGGACGCAAGCTGATGGACTCCATCGGCTGGGCCGCCCTGCTGCCGCAGATGCTGGCCAGCCTGGGCGCGGTGTTCGTGGTGGCCAAGGTCGGCGAAGTGGTCGGCGGGCTGGTGGCCGACGTGATCCCGATGAACGGGCCGCTGCTGGCGGTGACGGCCTACTGCCTGGGCATGGCCCTGTTCACCATCGTCATGGGCAACGCCTTCGCCGCCTTCCCGGTGATGACGGCCGCGATCGGCCTCCCGTTCGTGGTGCAGAAGTTCGGCGGCGACCCGGCCATCGTGGCCGCCATAGGCATGCTGGCGGGCTTCTGCGGGACGCTGATGACGCCCATGGCGGCGAACTTCAACGTCGTGCCCGCGAACCTGCTTGAATTGCCCGACCGGAACGCGCCTCTGAACGGGGTGATCCGCGCGCAGATCCCCACGGCCCTGCCCCTGCTCGTGGCCAACATAGCCCTCATGTACTTCCTGGCGTTCCGATGACCGGCCTCGACCTCTCCACCGCATCCCTGTTCGCCTCCACGGCGCTGGGCCACGTCACGCGCGAGTACCCGCACAAGCTGGACCACGTCATGGCCGGGCCGCACGACGTGCAGGGACCGCGCGCCCTGCACCCGATCTTCCACGGCAGCTTCGACTGGCACAGCTGCGTCCACGGCTGGTGGACCCTGTTCACGGTGCTGTGCCTGCACCCCGACCTGCCCGAGGCCGACCGCATCCGCGCCACTGCCAACGCCCTGTTCACCGAGGCCAACGTCGCGGCCGAGGTCGCCTACGCCAAACGGCCGGAGAGCCGCGGGTTCGAACGGCCCTACGGCTGGGCCTGGCTGCTCAAGCTGCAGTGCGCGCTGGACCGGCTGGACACGCCCGAGGGGCGGCGCTGGGCGCGAACGCTGAAGCCGCTCGCCAACGTGTTCGCCGACCGCTTCATGACCTTCCTGCCGGTCGCCACCTACCCGGTGCGCACCGGGACCCACTTCAACACGGCCTTCGCCCTGCGGCTGGCCATGGACTACGCCGAGGCGTGCGGCGACCTGCGCCTGGCCGAGCTGCTGCGACAGAAGGCCTACGGGTGGTACGGGCGCGACCGCGACTGCCAGGCGTGGGAGCCGTCCCAGGACGAGTTCCTGTCGCCGGCGCTGATGGAGGCCGAGGCGCTGCGGCGCATCCTGGCGCCGGCCGAGTTCCGCGAGTGGTTCGCCGACTTCCTGCCCCGCGTCGGCCAGGGCGAGCCCGCGACCCTGTTCGAGCCCGCCGTGGTCAGCGACCGGACGGACGGAAAGATCGCCCATCTCGACGGCCTGAACCTGTCGCGCGCCTGGTGCTGGCGTGGAATCGCCTCGTCTCTGGAAGGCAAGGCCCCGGCCCACGCCCGGGCGCTCGAGGCGGCCGACGTCCACCTGAAGAGCGCCCTGCCCCATGTCACCGGCGACTACATGGGCGAGCACTGGCTGGCCAGCTTCGCCCTGCTGGCCCTGCTGGCCTAGGCGCGCGTCAAGCGCGCCGGGCCTCGATCACGTCCCACAGCATGGCCGCGGCGTCGCGGCCGCCGAAACGCTTCAGCTGCTGGGCGCCCGTGGGCGAGGTCACGTTGATCTCGGTGAGGTAGCCGCCGATCACGTCGAGGCCCACGAACAGCAGCCCGCGCCGCTTCAGTTCCGGTCCGACGCGGGCGCAGATCTCCAGGTCGCGATCGGTCAGTTCCACCGCCTCGGCACGGCCGCCGACGCGCAGGTTCGACCGCACGCTGCCCTCGCCCGGCACGCGGTTGATGGCCCCGGCGACCTCGCCGTCCACCAGGATGATGCGCTTGTCGCCCTTCACCACCGCCGGGACAAAGGCCTGGATGACGACCGGGTCGCGCTGGATCGAGAAGTGCAGCTCCAGCAGGGCCTCGAGGTTCGGATCTCCCGCCGAAAGCTTGATCACGCCGGAGCCCGCCGCCCCGTGCAGGGGCTTCACCACCACGTCGCCGTGGCGGTGGTGGAAGTCGACCATGGCCTCGACGTCGGCGCTGATCATGGTCGGCGGCTGCAGGTCGGGAAAGTGCTGGGCGTAGAGCTTCTCGGGCGCGCCGCGCACCTCGGCGGGGTCGTTCACGACCAGGGTCCCGGGATGGATCATCTCCAGCATGAAGGTGGAGGTGATGTAGGCCATGTCGAAGGGCGGATCCTGGCGCATCAGCACCACGTCGACGTCGGCGGCGAGATCGAGCACCCGGGGCTCGCCCAGGGTGACGTGGTCGCCCGCGACATCGCGCAGCGTCATCGGCCTCGCGCGGGCGGAGACGCGGCCGTTCTCCAGGGCCAGGGTCTCGGGACGGTAGAACCACAGGGCGTGGCCGCGGTTCTGCGCCTCCAGGGCGAGCATGAAGGTGGTGTCGGCGGCGATGTTGACCGACTCGATCGGGTCCATCTGGACCGCGACTCTCAGGCTCATGCGGGGGCTCCTCGGCGTTGCCGTGGATATCTAGGCGCTGGGGCGGGGATTGGACAGGGTGGGGGCTGAGGGACAGCCTGTTCCTGAACACAACCGTCCCTGATCCTCTTGTGGAATGGTGCGCCCGGCCGGAAGGCAGTCAAGGATGGCCCCGCAGGGGCCACGAGCTCCGCTCGCGCGAGCGAAGCTCGCGTCCTTGACAGCCTACCGACCCGAGGGCGCGAGAATTCCACCAAGGAGGTTCAGGGAGAAGACCATCCGCAACGTTCGACGGCTGCCCTGCTCCTTCTCTCTGGAGGGAAGGAAAGGAAGCGCCCCTAGTTCAGCCGCATCCGCACCCGCTCGCGGGCAGTGTTGGCGGCGTGGGCGGCGGAACCGTCCAGCTGGCGGGCCCGGCTGAGCGCCTCGAGTGCGCCGGACAGGGCGCCCTGCTTCTCGCGCGCAGCCGCGACGTCGAGCCACGGCCGGTGGTCGTTGGGGTCCAGCAGGGCGCGGCGCAGGGCCGACCGCTCGGCGCCCTCGAAGTCCTGGTAGGCCAGGGCGCGGGCGAAGACGGTGTTCTGCAGCCGGATCAGCATCTCGCGGTCGCCCATGGGCGACATCAGCACGTCCAGCCGGTCGGCGACGTCGGGCGTGAGGCCGGTGCGCAGGGCGCGGCGGGTCAGTTCGGAGGGCAGGACCAGCCGGCCCTGGCTGAACGGGTC
>DASPLM010000223.1:0-4553 GCA_035627575.1 Caulobacteraceae bacterium
CGACCCTTGGGTGAACCTGCTGCGCCTGACCGCCGCCGGCTTTGGGGCGGGCGTGGGCGGCGCCGACACGGTGTTGCTGGAACCCTTCACCCAGCCCCTTGGCCTCGCCTCCGACCTGGCGCGGCGCCAGGCCCGCAACACCCAGCTGGTGCTGATGGAGGAGGCCCACCTCGGCCGAGTCGCCGATCCCGCCGGCGGCAGCTGGTATCTCGAGCGCCTGACCGACGATCTCGCCCGCGCCGGCTGGGCCGTCTTCCAGGCCGAGGTCGCCGCCGCCCGCGACGCGCGCCTCGCCGCCATCGCGGAGAAGCGCACGCCCCTCCTCGGCGTCACCGTCTTCCCCAACGCCCAGGAGACGCCCGTCGCGGTGGAGAGCGTCGACCGCGACGGCCTCGCCCACGCCTTCGACGTCCGCCAGCCGGGCGACGATACGACCTGCGCCGCGCTCACGCCCATCCGCTGGTCCGAGGGCTTCGAGGGAGACGCCCGATGAGCAAGCTGCCCTCCTTCGCCGACGTCGACTTCGCCCCCGCCGGTTCGCCCGAGCCCGTGACCGCCGAACCCTGGCAGACGCCCGAGGGCGTCGAGGTCGCGCCGATCTACGGGCCGCAGGACATCGACGGCCTCGACTTCATCCACGGCCGGCCGGGCCTCGCCCCGTTCGTGCGCGGACCCTACCCGACCATGTACGCCACCAACCCGTGGACCATCCGCCAGTACGCGGGTTTCTCCACGGCCGAGGACTCCAACGCCTTCTATCGCCGCAACCTGGCGGCCGGTCAGAAGGGGTTGTCCATCGCCTTCGACCTCGCCACGCACCGCGGCTACGATTCCGACCACCCGCGGGTGAAGGGCGACGTCGGTATGGCGGGCGTCGCCATCGATTCCATCTACGACATGCGCACCCTGTTCGAGGGCATCCCCCTCGACCAGATGACCGTGTCCATGACCATGAACGGCGCGGTGCTGCCGATCATGGCGCTCTACATCGTCGCCGCCGAGGAGCAGGGCGTCGCGCCCGAGAAGCTCGCGGGCACGATCCAGAACGACATTCTCAAGGAGTTCATGGTCCGCAACACCTACATCTACGGCCCTGAGCCCTCGATGCGGATCGTGTCGGACATCTTCGCCTACACGGCGGAAAAGATGCCGAAGTTCAACAGCATCTCCATCAGCGGCTACCACATGCAGGAGGCCGGAGCGACCGCCGACCTGGAGATGGCCTACACGCTGGCCGACGGCATCGAGTACGTCCGCGCGGGTGTGGCCAGCGGCATGGACGTGGACGCGTTCGCGCCCCGGCTGTCCTTCTTCTGGGCCATCGGCATGAACTACTTCATGGAGGTGGCCAAGATGCGGGCGGCCCGCCTGCTGTGGGCCAAGCTGGTGAAGCGCGAGTTCGATCCCAAGGACGCCCGCTCGCTCTCCCTGCGGACCCACTGCCAGACCTCCGGCTGGTCGCTGGCCGCCCAGGACGTGTTCAACAACGTGCCCCGCACCTGCGTCGAGGCCATGGCGGCCACGGGCGGCGGCACCCAGTCGCTGCACACCAACTCGCTGGACGAGGCCCTGGCCCTACCCACCGACTTCTCGGCCCGCATCGCCCGTAACACCCAGCTGTTCCTGCAGATGGAAAGCGGCATGACGCGCACCGCCGACCCCTGGGGCGGCAGCTGGTACGTCGAGCGCCTGACCCACGACCTGGCCGTCCGCGCGCTCGGCCACATCGAGGAGGTCGAGCGGCTGGGTGGCATGGCCAAGGCCATCGCCGCCGGGGTCCCGAAGCTGCGCATCGAGGAGGCCGCGGCGCGGACCCAGGCGCGCATCGACACCGGTCGCCAGACCGTGGTGGGCGTGAACCGCTACCGCCCGGAGATCGAGGAGGACATCCCCGTCCTCAAGGTCGACAACACGCGGGTCCGCGAGCAGCAGATCGAGAAGCTGAAGCGCCTGCGCGCCGAGCGCGACCCCGCCGCCGTTCAGGCCGCCCTGGCCGCCCTGACCGAGGGCGCGCGCGCCAAGGCCAACCTGCTCGCCCTGGCCGTCGACGCCGCCCGCGCCAAGGCCACGGTCGGCGAGATCTCCGACGCCCTCGAAGCTGCCTTCAGGCGCCACGAGGCCAAGCCGGAGGGCGTCAAGAACGTCTACGGCCCCGAGGCCGGCCAGGACGCCCTGATCGCCCGGGCGAAGGAGATGGTCCGCGCCTTCGCGGAGAACGAGGGCCGCGCGCCCCGCATCATGGTCGCCAAGATGGGGCAGGACGGCCACGACCGCGGCCAGAAGGTCGTCGCCACCGCCTACTCGGACCTCGGCTTCGACGTGCAGATTGGCTCGCTGTTCCAGACGCCGGAAGAGACCGCGCGCCAGGCCGCCGAGGCCGACGTACACGTGGTCGGCTTCTCCTCCCTGGCCGCCGGCCACCTGACGCTGGCGCCCGAGCTGAAGGCCGAACTGGAGAAGCTCGGCCGCGAGGAGATCATGATCGTCGTCGGAGGCGTCATCCCGCCCCAGGACGTCCAGCTGCTGAAAGACGCCGGCGCCGCGGCGGTCTATCCGCCCGGCTCGGTCATCGCCGAAACCGCCATCGACCTGCTGACCCGGCTGAACGAGCGGCTGGGGTATGCCCAGCCGGAGGCGGGGGCGTGAAGATCAGCTGGACCGCCGTCATTGGCATCCCGGCCGTGGCCCTGCTGTCCAGCATGCTGACCGTGGGAGCCATGGTCCTGCGTGACAAGCCCAGGCCTGACGCGGCGCTGATCGCTGACCTTCCCGCGAGGTACAAGGACGCGGATGCCGCGTTCCGCCAGCGGGTACAGGCCCGGTTTCCCTTGGGATCGCCTGAGGCTGACTTGGTCGCTGAACTGCGACGCCAGAGGTTCCAGCCGGCGACCTTTGGCTCAGCAGAAGGGCGCTACCAGGCCGTCCTCCGCCTCGACACCTGGGTCTGCAACCAGGCCGCCCGCATCTGGTGGACCGTCGATGAAGCCGGCCACCTGACGAGCCTCGACACCCGCTACGGCGAGGAAGGCTGCCTGTAGGTCGCTCCGTCTCCCCCTGTTGCGGCAGCAACTGGGGGAGGCGTCAGCGAAGCTGACGGAGGGGGAAACCGGAAGCGCGGCGGGCCGCAACTTCCCCCCTCCGGCCGCTGCGCGGCCACCTCCCCCAGTGCTCCGCACCGGGGGAGGCGGGCGCCTACGTGATCGCCGCCCGGATCGCCCGCTCCACCGGCGAGTAGGCTCCGTCCTCCCGCTCCAGCCGGAGCGGCTCGCGCGGCAGCAGGGGCGGCTGGGCCATGAATTTGGGGCGGCTTCCCCGGTGCGGCTGGGCCGCGTGCACCAGGAAGGGGTGGCACAGGTAGACCGTGCCGGCCTCGCCCGTCGCCGTCGCCACGGGCCGGCCCTCGGACCCACCGAAACCGCCTTCCACCATCTCGCCGAGCGTCAGGCCAGCCTCGCCCGCCGGCGCCAGCAGCCGTGCCATGTCGAGGTGGGAGCCGACCCGCAGCCGCGTCGGCGCGTCCTCCTCGCCCACGTCGGAGAACAGGAACAGCATCAGCAGCGCCCGGCCCTTCGAGAAGACGTTGGCGCGCCACTGCATGAAGTCCGCCGCCTCCCAGCCGAAGCTGGCGTCCACGTGCCAGCCGTCGTCGCCGGGCGACTCGTCCGACGGAAAGCGCACGGGAAAGGTTCCCATGCTGCCGCAGGGCAGCCAGCGCCCCTCCCCGACCAGCTGGTCGAAGGCGCGGTGCAGCACGGGCGTATTGGCCGCCGCCACGAAGGGCGGCTGCCCGTACATGCCGAGACGGATCACGGGCCGCGTCCAGGTGGAGGGGGCGTCCGGATCGCAGCTTGTGTCGCGCCACAGGATGGCCCGGGCTCGGTCCGCCAGGGTGCGCGGGAAGGCGTGGTCGAGGCGGACGAAGCCCGCCTGCTCGAAATGGTCGATATCGGCGGCCGACAGCGGGCCGCCGGCGGTGGTTTCATGGGTCATGGATGTCGCTCAGGCTGAAGCAGTCCCGCACGGGCGGGACGACGGCCCCCTCGGGGGCGGCGCAGGGCGGCCGGGCCGCCGGGCTTCAGGCCAGGAAGAAGCCGGTCTGGGCGAAGAACATCATGGCTCCACCATGCCATGATGACCGGGAACGATACAGGGGAGTCGCCGAAGCCGATCAGCCCGTCTCCCCCTGTTGCGACAGCAACTGGGGGAGGTGTCAGCGAAGCTGACGGAGGGGGGAAGGCCGGACCGCCGCGGCGGCAACTCCCCCCCTCCGGCCGCTGCGCGTCCACCTCCCCCAGTGCTCCGCACCGGGGGAGGCGAGCGATTGATCACGCTTGCGTCGAGACCTGAGGGGACATGCACCGGCCGCCGGCCGGAGCATGTCCCCCGCGCCTCAGCCGAAGCTGAAGTCGCCAGCGTCCACCGTGGCGGCGCTGACGCCGTTGAGGGTGATGGTGGAGCCGTCGGGGAAGGTGATCAGGGCGTCGGCGCCGTTCTGGGTGACCGTCAGGTCGGAGAAGTCGTCCACCCCGGCGATGCCGGTGACGCGGATGTAG
>DASPLM010000224.1:0-12111 GCA_035627575.1 Caulobacteraceae bacterium
CCCGGGCAATCGTTCCACCAAGAGCTTCAGGGCGCGGGGTGTTCGGGGCCTCAGGCGACCGACGTCTTGGTCGCCCGTCGGCTGCGGGAACGCCAACGCTCTTGAGCCCCGCCGTCCCCGGCGCCATGACTGCCGCTCGTACGGAGCGCGCCGCATGAACGTCGAACTCGCCGAGGAACGGGTCCTCTTCCATCCCGACAGGTTCAACATGGACCATGCGGAGGGGCGCGCCTGGAGCAAGCGACTGGAGGCGTTCGGGACCCTGGCCAAGATGTCCAGCTTCCTCAACAAGCCCAGGGACGAGGACTTCGAGCTGGTCTACCGCGAGCGGCGCTACCAGCCCTACTGGCACGTCTGCTGCGCCGCCACCTACGCCTACGAGCGCCGCCGCGCCTACGAGGTGCCGGTCGCGCCCGAGGTTCGGTCCGTGTCCATCGAGGGCCGCGACCACCAGGCGGCCAACGGCCGGCTGACGCTGGAGGGGCTGGAGACCTGCCGCGAGGAGATGCGGCGCGAGGCCCTGTTCGACGGCGTCTCCAAGGCCATGGACTCCAGCCTGCACGGCTACCTGCGCTACGACTCCCAGATCGTGCCCGCCGACGAGGCGGCCGGCTTCGCGCCGGAGGGCGTGATCGTGGTGCCGCCCCAGGCGAAGGCGAGCATGCTGCTGCGGGACGTGCTGGCCGGCGTGATCAATCGCATCGACGCCGACCGGGTGCTGGAGGAGACCGTCCGCGTGGAGGCGATCGATCTCTACTACCGGCCGGTCTACGCCTTCCGCTATCGCTGGCAGGGCAAGGAGGCGGTGATCGAGTTCGACGCCCTGACCGGCGAGGCCCGGCCCGGCGGCGCGACCTTCGAGCAGTACCTGGGCAAGGTGCTGGAGCCGAAGTTCCTGCTCGACGTCGGGGCCGAGACCATCGACATCTTCATCCCCGGCGCCAACCTCGCCAAGCTGGTGATCGAGAAGGCGGTGCAGGCGAGCGCGGCGCGCAAGGCCCAGTGACTTCGGACGCCATTCCCTTCGACCGCGTCCGCGCCTGGCTGTTCGACGAGGCCCTGCCGTTCTGGTCCACCGTCGGCGTCGACGGCGACCGGGGCTTCGTCGAGCGCATGGACCTGGACGGGACGCCGGCAGACGTCGACTTCAAGCGCATGCGCGTGCAGGCGCGCCAGATCTACGTCTTCAGCCACGCGGCGACGCTCGGGTTCGAGGGCGGCCTGGCGGCGGCGCGCAACGGCTACGACTTCATCACGACCCACGGGCGGCTGCCCGGCGGCGGCTGGGCGCGGACGCTGGGGCGCCAGGGCGGGATGCTGGACCCGGCCATGGACCTCTACGACCTGGCCTTCGTGATCTTCGCCCTCGGCTGGTACTGGAAGGCCAGCGGCGACGAGACGGCGGCCCGGCTGGCGGTCGATACGCTGGAGGCTGTGGACCGGCAGATGGCGGCCGCCGGCGGGGGCTACGTGTCGGAACTGCCCGACCCGGGCGTGCGGCTGCAGAACCCCCACATGCATCTGCTGGAAGCCCTCGCCGCCTCGCCCCTGAGGCGGGACGGCGCCTGGCGGGAGGCGACGCTGGGGCTGACGCGGCTGTTCCGCGAGCGGCTCTACGACCCGGCGACCGGCACCCTGGCCGAGACCTTCGACGAGGACTGGCGAAGGGCGGTCGGCCCGGCGGGCGTTCCCATCGAGTGCGGCCACCATTTCGAGTGGTGCTGGCTGCTGCGCCGGGCCGACCGGCGCACGGGCGAGGACCACGGCGCCGAACGCGAACGGCTGTTCGCCTTCGCCGAGCGCCACGGGGTCCGGTCCGACGGCATGGTGGTGGACGAGGTGTCGGAGACCGGCGCCCGGATCGGCGGCGACACCCGGCTGTGGGCCCAGGCCGAGCGGCTGAAGGCCCTGCTGGACCGGGCGGAGCACGATGGCGTCGTCGACCGCGCCGGCGTCGCGGCCTGTGCAACGAACCTGCTCGACCGGTTCCTGGCCCCGGCGCCGCGCGCCTGCTGGATCGACCACCTGACCGCCGACGGTGCGCCGCGCGTGGACAAGATCCCGGCGTCCAGCCTCTACCACCTGTTCCTGGCCTTCGCCGAGTTGCTGCGGCTGCAGCCGGTGCTGGAGGGCCGCCCGTGAGCCGCCCGGCAGCCTTCCTCGACCGCGACGGGGTGCTGATCGAGGATGTGGGCTACCCCCACCGCCCGGAGGACCTGCACCTGATCCCCGGCGCCGCGGCGGCGGTGGCGCGGCTGAACGCGGCGGGCCTGCCGGTGGTGGTGGTGACCAACCAGTCCGGCGTGGCGCGCGGCCTGTTCACCCTGGACCAGATGGAGGCGTTCAACCGCCTGCTGATGAACCGGCTGGCCGACGGCGGCGGCGAGGTGCACGCGGTCTATGCCTGCCCCTACCACGCGGAGGCGACCGTCCCCGCGTTCCGCCACCCCGACCATCCGGACCGCAAGCCCAACCCCGGCATGCTGCTGCGGGCCATGGCGGACCTGGACCTGGATCCGGAGGGCTCGCTGATGATCGGCGACAAGCCGTCGGACCTGGAGGCGGCGCGGCGGGCGGGAGTGCCGGGCTACCTGTTCGAGGGGGGCGACCTCGACGCCTTCGTGGAGCGGTTGCTGGCGGGGCGGCGCGGGTCGGCGTGACGCCGCGATTTTCCGCCCTCCTCGGGAGGGCCCGGGGGCGCGCAGCGAACCCGGGGGAGGCGTGTCCGGTGCACGACGCTCATGCCGCCGGCAGGGCGTGGTGCGCCGGCCGACGCCTCACCCGCTCCCCTTGCTGGGCAAGGGCTCGCGTCCTCTCCTGAAGGAGAGGATGAGCGCGGCGCCCCCTACTCCGCCGTCTTTGGCGGCACGGTCACCGAAAAGGTCACCATGCGCTTGGCCGCGCCGACCTCCTCCACCGACACCCGCGCCGGATCGACGGTGAAGTACAGCGCCGCGTAGCTGTCCACCTGCGCCTCCTGGCCGAGGCAGGCGCTGGCCTTGGCGGCCAGGCTGTTGCGGGTGAAGTCTGCCGGGGCCTCGCGTTTGCGGCAGACGTAGGTGGGCACGCCGGGCGGCGAGGCGCCCATGCGGCCGGCATAGCAGCGCTCAAAGCCGGGCAGGACGAGGGTGGTGTAGCCCTGGGCCTTGGCCGGGTCCTGGCGCAGGCTGGCGAAGGGCTCGGGCTGGCTGGCGGCGGCGATGGCGGTCTGCAGGCTGGCGCAGAAGTCGGCGTCGAAGGCGTCCTGGGCCGTGGACTGGCCGGCCAGGAGGAGGGCCGCAGCAGCGGTCAGGGCGGATACGGCTTTCATGGACGCCTCGTGCTCGTACGGTTACGCCGCCGCACTAGGCCGCAGGGGGGCGCGGTGACGCAAGCCCGCTCTTGCTGTATGGGAACGCCCCCATGTCCGAGACCGCCCCCAAACCCGCGCCGAAAGTCGGCTTCGTCAGCCTGGGCTGTCCCAAGGCCCTGGTGGATTCCGAGCGGATCCTGACCCGCCTGCGCGGCGACGGCTACGAGATCTCGCCGACCTACGAGGGCGCGGACACCGTGGTGGTGAACACCTGCGGCTTCCTCGACAGCGCGCGGGACGAGAGCCTGGACGCCATCGGCGAGGCCATGGCCCAGAACGGCAAGGTCATCGTCACCGGCTGCCTCGGTCACGAGGCCGACCTGATCCGCGCCCGCTTCCCCGACATCGCCGCCATCACCGGCGCCCACAACTACGACGCCGTCGTGGGCGCGGTGCACGAGGCCCTGCCGCCCCCGCCGGCCGACCCCTTCCGCGACCTGGTCCCCCCGCAAGGCATCCGCCTGACGCCCAGGCACTACGCCTACCTGAAGATCTCCGAGGGCTGCGACCACCGCTGCAGTTTCTGCATCATCCCGCAGATGCGCGGCGACCATGTCTCGCGCCCTGTCGGCGAGGTGCTGCGCGAGGCCGAGACCCTGGTCGCCAACGGCGTCAAGGAACTGCTGGTCGTCGCTCAGGACACCTCCGCCTACGGCCTGGACGTGCGCTACCAGCCGGGCGAGTGGCGCGGGCAGGAGTGGCGCGCCAACCTCGAGGATCTGGCGCGGGGGCTGGGCGAGCTCGGCGCCTGGACGCGCCTGCACTACGTCTATCCCTACCCGCACGTGGACCGGACCATCCCGCTGATGGCCGAGGGCAAGATCCTCCCCTACCTGGACATCCCTTTCCAGCACGCCTCGCCGAAGGTGCTGAAGGCGATGAAGCGCCCGGGCAACCAGGAGAAGACCCTGGAGCGCATCCGCCGCTGGCGCGAGATCTGCCCCGAGATCGTCATCCGCTCGACCTTCGTCGTCGGCTTCCCCGGCGAGACCGAGGAAGACTTCCAGTTCCTGCTGGACTGGCTGGAGGAGGCCCAGCTCGACCGCGTGGGCGCCTTCGCCTACGAGAACGTCCAGGGCGCGGCGGCCCAGCTGCTGCCCGACCACGTGCCGGAGGCGCTGAAGCAGGAGCGGCGCGAGCGCTTCATGCTGGCCGCCAGCCGCATCAGCCGCGACAAGCTGCGCAGGAAGGTCGGCCAGAAGATCCAGGTGCTGGTGGACGAGGTGCGCCAGGACGGCGTCGCCGTGGCGCGCTCGAAGGCCGACGCGCCGGAGATCGACGGCGCCGTCTTCGTGAAGGGCCTGACCGGCGTGAAGGCCGGCGACTTCGCCGAGGTCCGCGTCACCCGCACCGAGGCCTACGATCTGTGGGCCGAACCCGCCGACCGGGCCCTGCGCAGCGCCCCGCTGCTGGCGCCCCGGCCGGGCATGCGCCGGGTGATCTCGCGGGTGTAAGCGGGCCCGAAATCCTCGTCCTTCGACAAGCTCAGGATGAGGATTTCTATTGATCCCTGAGCGCCGACGATTCCATTCGCCTCATCCTGAGCTTGTCGAAGGACGAGGCGCGGCGCCACGCGTGACGCGGCCCCCTTTTCCCTGTTCCGCCTGTTTTCCCTGTTCGTGAAACAGGCGCGGCCGGCGGGCTGCGCCGGCGGGGGCGGCGGCCCCTTGGCTATCGATTGCGTCAAACCTGTCAAAGACCGAGGAAAAGCAGATCTCCCGGCGCGTCGGCGAGGCGAGGCCGGGAGGTGGCCGCGATGGCCCCGCGGCGAGGTCTGAACCCGATAACAGGGAATTTCCGTCCGCGCGGAACAGGGAATTTGGTGGCGCGGAACAGGGAATTTGCCGGGCCTCGCCGCCCGCCGCTCCACTGCCGCACCCGCCACTTTCCCGGAATCCGCGCGAGGGTCCTGAAGGCCGGGTCGAGGCGAAAGGCTCCGCTGGTGCGGGCGCCGGCGTCAAGGCGAGCGGCGCCCGCTCAGCTGTCGTGCAGCGCCTCGCCGTGGACCGCCAGGTCCAGGCCTTCGATCTCCTCGTCCTTCTCCACCCGCAGGCCGAGCGTCAGCTTGACGACCCACAGGATGGCCAGGGTGGCGACGGCGCTCCAGGCGACGACCACCAGCGTCCCCCACGTCTGGGTCCAGACGCTCGCCCCCTCGGCCAGGGGGTTGATGGCGCCGGAGGCGAAGACGCCGGTCAGGATGGCGCCGGCCAGGCCGCCGGCCCCGTGCACCCCGAAGGCGTCGAGGCTGTCGTCGTACTTCAGCTTCCGCTTCAGCCAGACCGCCGTCACGTAGCAGACCGCGCCGCCGATCAGCCCGATGAAGAAGGCGCCCTTCGGCTCGACGAAGCCGGCGCCCGGGGTGATGGCGACGAGGCCGGCCACGGCGCCGGTGAGCATGCCGAGCAGGGTCGGCTTCTTGCGCTCGGCCCACTCGATCAGGAGCCAGCCGGCCACGCCCGTCGCGGAGGCGATGAGGGTGTTGATCAGGGCGGTCGCCGCCAGGCCGTCCGCCGCGAGGGCCGAGCCGGCGTTGAAACCGATCCAGCCAACCCAGAGCAGGCTCGCGCCGATCATGGTCAGGGCCAGGTTGTGCGGCGCCAGGTTGTCCCGGCCCCAGCCCCTGCGCGGGCCGAGGAACAGGGCGCAGACCAGCCCCGCCACGCCCGAGTTCACGTGCACCACCGCCCCGCCGGCGAAGTCCAGCACGCCCTGGGCCGACAGGAAGCCGCCGGCCCAGACCCAGTGGGCCACGGGCACGTAGACGATGAGGTGCCACAGGGCGGTGAAGAGCAGGAAGCCCGAGAACCTGATCCGCTCTGCGAAGGCTCCGGCGATCAGGGCCGGGGTGATGATGGCGAAGGTCATCTGGTAGGCGATCCAGAGGAACTCCGGGATCGCCCTGACCAGGCCGTGGGCGGTGTCGGGCCGCACCCCGTTCAGGAACACCGCCTCGAAGCCGCCGATGAACTGGTTGAGCCCGTCGTCGGCGGGCCGGCCGAAGGCCAGGCTGTAGCCGAGCGCGAACCACAGGATGGTCACCACCGCCGTTGCAGCGACGGCCTGGGCGGCGGTGGCCAGCACGTTCTTCTTGCGCACCATGCCGCCGTAGAACAGCGCCAGGCCCGGCAGGGTCATGAGCAGGACCAGGGCCGTCGAGGTCAGGACCCATGCCGTCGCCGCCCCATCCAGCTGCAGTGGAACCTGGTGGCGAAGCAGCGGCGGCGCGGTCGCCGCGGCTGCCGATGTTGCAGCCGCGAACGCAGCCAACCCCGCCAGGGCCGGAGCCCAGATCCTCCGCACGCCGACCATCGCCATCCCCTGCGATCCAGATGCTGCAGCTGCGAAATGTGACGGTGTTTTGTCGCAGTGCGCAAGTGGCGACGGGTCGCGCTTGGATTTTCTTCACTTGATGAATTACGCTCCCCGCCAGGTCGGGAGGGACTGTCATGACGAGCACGCCCGTGAGCCGTTGGTGGACGTCCCCGGACGGGCTGCGCCTGCACGCCCTGGACTACGCCGGCGCCGAGGGCGGGGCGAAGCTGCCGGTCATCGCCATCCACGGCCTGACCCGCAACAGCCGCGACTTCGAGACGGTGGCGCCCTACATCGCCGGGACCGGCCGGCGCGTGCTGGCGCTGGACGTGCGCGGGCGCGGCCTGTCGGCCTGGGATCCCCAGCCGATGCGCTACCTGCCGACCACCTACGCCGGGGACGTGGCGGCCCTGATGGACCAGGCGGGGATCGCCCGGGCCGTCTTCGTCGGCACCTCCATGGGCGGTCTGATCACCATGGCGCTGGCGTTCGGGCGCTCGCGCGCCATCGCCGGCGCGGTGCTGAACGACGTGGGGCCGGAAGTCTCGCCGGCAGGCCTCGGCCGCATCGCCGCCTACACCGGGCGCAAGTCCCAGCCGGTCGAGACCTGGCAGGACGCCGCCGACTACGCCCGGTCGATCAACGAGCAGCCCTTCCCCGATCGGCCGCCGGCCTTCTGGGACGCCTTCGCCCGCCGCATCTTCCGCGAGGGCGAGGACGGACGGCCGGTGCTGGACTACGATCCGGCGATCTCCGTGCCGATCCGCGCGGCGGGACCCAAGGCCCTGACGCCCAACCTGTGGCCCCTGTTCGGCCGGCTGGCGCGCCGTGCGCCCCTGCTGCTGGTGCGCGGCCAGACCTCGGACCTGCTGGACGAGACGATCACCGCCAGGATGCGGCGCAAGGCGCCCGGCATGGCCTATGCCGAAGTTCCCGGCGTCGGCCACGCGCCGATGCTGGACGAGCCGGAGGCGAAACACGCCATCCTCGAGTTTCTGGCGCGAGTTCCGTAGGCGACGGGGCAGCCCTTTCCCTGCGGGAGAGGGTTCAGGGTCGCTCCGGGACGTTCGCTTCCAGTTCGTCGAGCCAGGGCCCGGCCGTGCCGTCGGATGGCGCGCGCCAGTCGCCACGGGGGGAGAGGTTGCCGCCGGAAACGACCTTGGGGCCGTTGGGCATGGCCGAGCGCTTGAACTGGCTGAAGCCGAAGAAGCGCTGCAGGAACAGCTTCAGCCACCCGCGGATGGCCGGCAGGTCGTACTCGCTGCGAGCGTCGGCGGGCAGGCCGGGCGGCCAGTCGCCGGCGTCGCGATCCTTCCAGGCGTGCCAGGCCAGGAAGGCCACCTTGGAGGGTCGCAGGCCGAAGCGGGTGATCCAGTAGAGGTTGAAGTCCTGCAGCTCGTAGGGCCCGACCGCCGCCTGGGTCGACTGCAGGCCGCCCTCGGCGTCGGCGGGGACCAGCTCCGGCGAGATCTCGGTGCCGAGCACGCCGCGCAGGATCTCGCCGACGGCCGGGTCGAACACGTCCTTGTCGGCGACCCAGCGGATCAGGTGCTGGATCAGGGTCTTCGAGACCGAGCCGTTGACGTTGTAATGGCTCATGTGGTCGCCGACCCCGTAGGTCAGCCAGCCCAGGGCCAGCTCCGACAGGTCGCCGGTGCCCAGCACGATGCCGCCGTGGCGGTTGGCGAGGCGGAACAGGAAATCGGTGCGCAGGCCCGCCTGCACGTTCTCGAAGGTGACGTCGTAGACCGGCTCCCCCGCGGCGAACGGGTGCTTGATCCCCGCCAGCATGTCACGGGCGACCGGGCGGATGTCGATCTCCTCGCCGGTGATCTTGAGCGCGTTCATCAGCGCCCAGGCGGCGGACTTGGTCTTCTCGCCCGTGGCGAAGCCCGGCATGGTGAAGCCGAGGATGTTGGACCGCGGCAGGCCCATCAGGTCGAAGGCGCGGCAGGCCACCAGTAGGGCGTGGGTCGAATCGAGCCCGCCCGAGACGCCGATCACCAGCTTTTCGCCCCGCGTGGCCTCGAAGCGGCGCATCAGGCCCTGCACCTGGATGTTGAAGGCCTCGTAGCAGTCCTTGTCCAGGCGGGCCGGATCGTCCGGCACGAACGGGAAGCGATCGACCCGACGGCGCAGGCCGACGTCGGCGTAGTCCGGCCTGGCTTCGAAGATGATGCGTCGGAAGGACTCCTCCGGGTGGCCGAGCGCCCGGGCCGTGTCGTTGAAGGTGCCGTTGCGCATCCGCTCCAGGCGCAGGCGCTCCACGTCCACGTCGGCGACGACCATCTGCGCCTCGGACGGAAAGCGCTCCCCCTCCGCCAGCAGCGAGCCGAACTCGTGGATCGAGGCCTGGCCGTCCCAGGCAAGGTCGGTGGTGCTTTCGCCCGGCCCCGCGGCGGCGAAGACATAGGCGGCGATGCAGCGGGCCGACTGGGAGGCGCACAGCAGGGCGCGTTCGTCCGCCTTGCCGATCAGCACGTTGGAAGCCGAAAGATTGGTCAGGATCAGCGCTCCGGCGAGCGCCCCCTCGATGCTGGGCGGCATCGGCCCCCAGAAGTCCTCGCAGATCTCGGCGTGGAAGACGAAGTCCTTCAGGTCCGAGGCGGCGAAGATCAGGTCCGCGCCGAAGGGGGCGGTCTGGCCCGCCACCTCGATATCGCCGGACACGTCGACGCCCGAGGCGAACCAGCGCTTCTCGTAGTACTCGCGGTAGTTGGGCAGGAAGGACTTCGGGACCACGCCCAGCACCCGGCCCCGATGGATGGCGACGGCGCAGTTGTAGAGCCGGCCGTTGCGGCGCAGCGGCGCGCCCACCAGCAGAACCGGCCGCAGCTTGCGGCTGGCTTCGCACACATCGGCGATCGCCTGTTCGACCGCGTCCAGCAGGGTGTCCTGCAGCAGCAGGTCGTCGATAGCGTAGGCCGACAGGTTCAGCTCCGGGAACACCATGAGGTCGCAGGCCTCGGCGTCTCCGCGCGTGGCCAGCGCGATGGTCTCGGCGGCGTTGAAGGCCGGATCGGCGGTGGCGACCTGCGGCGTGCAGGCGGCGACGCGGACGAAACCCTGGCGGTGATGGGAGTAGAAGCCGGAAGCGGACTTGGCCACGCGGGGACCTCGGATGACGGCGGTCTGGATTTAGGCCCTAACGCGCCGGAACGCCACACGGCGCCGCCTGACCGGCACGAAGGTGGTTCACACACGCGGCCGTCTCCTGTCACATGGCGGCCGAAGTTCGGGAGGCTTTCCAATGATCCGTCGTCTGCTGGCCATCGGCGCCGTCGCCTGCCTGCTGCCCGCCGCCGTGCTCGCCGAGGACGCGCCCGCGCGGCGCGAGGTCGGGCAGCTGGTCTACGAGAACATCCCCGAGGGCACGCCGGAGATCCGCGAGGGCATCCGCCGCTACCAGAACGCCCGCTCGGCCCAGTTCCAGGACTGGCTGGCGGACGGCTCCATGCTGATCACCACCCGCTTCGGCCAGACGGCGCAGCTGCACCGGGTCGAGCAGCCCGGCGCCGACCGGTTCCAGCTCACCTTCTACGACGAGCCGATCGCCGGGGCCGCAGCCGTGCCCGGGACCAGCCATTTCCTGTTCAGCCGGGACGTGGGCGGGGCCGAGTACTTCCAGGCGTGGCTGGCCGACCTGTCGGGCCGCGAGACGCAGATCACCGAGGCCGGCACGCGCAACCAGGCCTTCACCTTCTCCCGCGACGGCAAGCGGGTCGCCTGGGCGCAGGTGAACCCTGGCGATCCCAAGTACGACATCATGGTGATGGAGGTCGGGAACCCGGCCAGCCGCCGCAAGGTGTTCGACGCCCCGGCCACCTGGTCGCCGCTGGACTTCTCGCCGGACGGCTCGAAGCTGCTGCTGCAGTACTACATCACCTCCACCGCCTCGGAGCTGTACCTGCTGGATCTGGCCACGGCCAAGGCGACGGAGGTCAACCCGACGGACGAGGCGATCGCCTATTCCGGCGGCGAGTTCACGCCTGACGGCCGCAGCATCCTGACGCTCAGCGACCAGGGGTCGGACGTGCAGCGGCTGGTGGAGATGAACCTCGCCACCGGCGCCCGCATCGCCATCTCGCCGGCGGACCTGAAGTGGAACGTCGAGGCCTTCGACCTGTCCGAAGAGGGCCGGGTGGTCGCCTGGTCCGTGAACGAGGACGGCTACTCGAAGGTGACGGTGCGGGATTTCCGCACCCGACGCGCCCTGCCCCAGCCTGACCTGCCAACGGGCGTGCTGAGCGCCCTGAAGTTCTCGCCCGACGGGCGGCGCCTCGCCATCGGCCTCTCCACCCCCACCTCGAGCGGCGACGTGTGGAGCTGGGACGTCGCCGGGGCGGGCCTGACCCGCTGGACGACGAGCGAACTGGGCGGCCTCGACCCGGCCCGGCTGGTCGAGCCGCAACTGGTGCGCTTCCCGTCCTTCGACGGCCTGTCCGTGCCGGCCTTCGTCTACAGGCCCAAGGGGCCCGCCGCCGGGCCGCGGCCGGTGGTGATCATCATCCACGGCGGGCCGGAGTCGCAGGTGCGCCCCGGATTCTCGACCACCACCCAGTACTTCGTGAACGAACTGGGCGCGGCGGTGATCACGCCCAACGTCCGCGGCTCGGACGGCTACGGCAAGGCCTACCTGCTGATGGACAACGGGCCCAAGCGCGAAGACTCGGTGAAGGACATCGGGGCCCTGCTGGACTGGATCCGCACCCAGCCCGATCTCGATCCGGACCGCGTGGTGGTCTACGGCGGCAGCTACGGCGGCTACATGGTGCTGTCGTCCCTGGCGCACTATGCCGACCGCCTGGCCGGCGCCGTCGATATCGTCGGCATCTCCAACTGGACCACCTTCCTGACCAACACCGAGGGCTATCGCCGCGACAACCGCCGCGCCGAGTACGGCGACGAGCGCGACCCGGCGATGAAGGCGATCTTCGACCGTATCTCGCCCCTGAACATGACCGACCGGATGACCAGGCCCCTGCTGGTCATCCAGGGCGCCAACGACCCGCGCGTGCCCAAGACCGAGGCCGACCAGATCGTGGCCAAGGTCCGCGGCCAGGGCGGGGAGGTCTGGTACCTGCTGGCCAGGGACGAGGGCCACGGCTTCCGCAAGAAGCAGAACACCGACGCCCAGCGCGAGGTGGAGACCCTGTTCCTGCGCCGCCTGTTCGGCTCAGGGCCGGCGCGTTAACCGGAAGGCGAGACCCTGCCGCTAGTCTCCGCCCGCGAAGCTGCACGGGCGGGGAACATGCGCATCGAGGTCGTCAGGCCCGGGGACCTGAGCACGGCGGATCAGCAGGCGTGGGCCGCGCTGCAGATGGGCCGGTTCGAACTCGAGAGCCCCTTCCTCTCGCCGGCCTGGGCGCGGGCGGTCGAGCGGGCGGAAGGCCCCGGCGAGGTGCGTGTCGCCGTACTACGCGACGAGCAGGGCGCGGCCGGAT
>DASPLM010000225.1:0-2908 GCA_035627575.1 Caulobacteraceae bacterium
TAGTTGACCCAGTAAGGCGCGATCAGCAGGCGCTCCCACCAGCGGGCGCGGGTCGTGCGGGCATGGCGCAGCGGGTCGGCGGGGTCGGGCGTCACCGCGTGCTCCGCGATGTTGCGCAGGCGGGTGACCAGCGGGAACCAGGTCGCCATCGGCAGCAGCCACAGGGCGAGCCACGCCCACCACAGGCCGACGGCGGCGAGCACCGCCAGCATCCCCAGGTTCACCAGCAGGAACGGCGCGACCGAGGCCGCGGTCAGGGTCAGAACCTCGTCCTTGTGGCCGCGCCGGACCCCCAGCAACTGGAGCAGCGGGACGACCCGCTGCTTGAAGAAGGTCTGGCCGGTCAGGTCGCGCACCATCTTCCGTCGCAGCGAGTCGCGTGTGACCGGGAAGGGCGCAGACAGCGGCAGGTCCGGATCCTCCGGCTGCTGGGCGAACTTGTGGTGGTTCAGGTGATACGGGCGGTAGCCGGGCAGGCTGGCCCCCACCGGCACGGCGCACAGCCAGTGGCCGAGGACGTCGTTGACCTTCTGGTTCGGGTGCAGCCCGCCGTGGGCCGCCTCGTGCATCAGGATGGCCAGCCCCAGCTGCCGCGCGCCGATGATCATGACCATCAGCGGCATGGTGATCGGCCAGACCACGCCCACGGCGCCCGCCAGCAGGATCACGCTCCAGCAGTGCGCCACCAGCGCCACGCCCTTCCAGGACGAGCGGGCCACCAGCGGCGCCCATTCCTCGGGCGTGAAGAAGTCGGAGACCTTGACGCGGGCGGCGGCGGGCATGGCGGGAGTATCCCGCCGTGCGTGGCCATTCGCAACGTCCGCCGGGCTATTGGGCGGCGGGGGCGACCGCCGCCTGCTGGACCTGCGGCTGGCCGGCGAAGTCGTCGGCGTAGGCGGCCGCAAGGCTGGTCTGGAACGCCGACAGGGGCACGACCACCTCGTAGCCGCCCTCGGCATAGGGCCCGACGGCGTAGGGCGCGATCATGAACTTCAGCCCGCCGGCCTTGCCGCCCGTGGTCGAGGGGACCAGCACGAACGGCGTGGAGCGCCAGGACGGGCACTTCCAGTCGCCGCCCGGCGGCGTGGCGTCGGCGCCGAGGCGTTCCTTCTTGGCGGCCACGATGGCGTCGCACAGGGCGGCGTCGAGCGCCGCGCCATCGCCGCGGATCAGCTGTCCGGGCTGCACCTGGCGCTTCAGCGACTTGTCCCACAGCACGGCCTGGGACGAGTGGTTCGGGTGGGCCCCGCCGGCGTACTCGTAGTCGGTGCGCGCCAGGCTCATCAGCTTGCCGGTGTCGGCGCCCAGGTCCCAGGCGATCTCCTTGGAGTAGGGCGGGATGCCCTCGCCGCCGGCTTCGGCGCGCTCGCCCGTGGCGCCTTCGGAGAAGGCCTTCAGCTCCTTGACCCCGTCGGCGTAGAGGCGCGCGTGCAGGTCGGGCTGGCGGGCGACGGCGGCGGGGAGCTTCAGGGTGATCTCGGCGTCGGCCGTCTTGTTGCTGAAGGTCAGCGGCGCGGCGGCGTCGGCCGGGGTGGAGGGCGCGGCGTCGACCGGGGCGGGGCCGATCGGCGCCGTCGCTTCCTGCTTCGGCTTGCAGCCGGACGCGCCGACGGCGAGGGCGAGGATCAGGGCGGTCGAGACGGCGGCAACGCGCATGGTCAGCTCCAGGAAGCGGCGACGAGGGCGACGAACAACAATAGCCCCGCCTCGCGATTCGATTTGAACAGGCGAAGGGCGAGGGCCGGGTCATCCAGCCTGAGCCGCCGGACCTGAGACGCCAAATGCGCCGCGAAAAGGGCGAACGGCGGGAAGAACAGCGGGCCGAGCGACCCCTGCGGCCCGCCGCCGGCCAGCCAGACCATGGCCGCGAGGAAGCAGGCCGCGAGATAGAAGGCCAGCACCCCGGCGGACGCCTTCGACCCCAGCCGCCGGGCGGACGACTTGACCCCCACCATGGCGTCGTCCTCGATGTCCTGCAGGGCGTAGATGGTGTCGTAGCCGAGCGTCCAGAAAACGCCGGAGGCGTAGAGGAGTAGGGCGGCCAACCAAGAGCGGCCCGTGTGCAGCGCTTCGAGCAGACCCGGGTCACCCGGCGACTGGAGCGGAGTGGAAGACCACCGCGCAATATAGTCGAAGCCGGAGTGGGCGATCATCGTCCACTCATAGCCAAGCGAGTCTGTGACGCCACGCGGCGTGACGGCCGCAGCGAATCCCAGCAGGACGCCCCAGTTGAACGTGAGGCCAAGCCACGCCTGCGGCCACCAGGTGATCCGTTTCATGAAAGGGTAGGCGGCCACCAGCAGCAGCGAGGCTGCGCCGATTGCGATCGCGACGAGATTGAAGCTGAGCAGAATCAGCAGGCCGACTAGGCAGCACACAACCACGAAGGCCAACGCACCCCTCACGCTGATGCGTCCCGAAGGAATCGGTCTCGCGGCGGTCCGGGCCACTTTGGCGTCGATGTCCCGATCGACGATGTCGTTCCAAGCGCAGCCTGCGGCCCGCATGAGTGCAGCGCCGACAGCGAACAACGCCAGCCAGACCAAGTAGAAGCGCCAGTTGGTCTCCAGGTCGCCCGCCATCGCCGCCGCGAGCGCGATCCCCTGCCAGCCGGGCAGCATCAGCAGCCAGATGCCGATCGGCCGGTCGAAACGGCCGAGTTTCAGCCACGGCTTCAGGGCCTCGGGCGCATGGCGGTCCACCCAGTTGGCGGGCACGGCGTCGGGCAGGACGGTGTCGGACTTGCTCATGGCCGGGCGTGGGTAGCACGGCGAAGGCAGGGCGGGGGAGGGGGCGCCTCCCAAGCTTGGCCGCAAGCTGCTATGGCGTCCCCGTCATTCCGGGGGGAAGCCGATGAAACTGTTCAGGATCGCCGCCATGCTGGCCGCCGCGCTGCTGCTGGCGGCCT
>DASPLM010000226.1:0-7347 GCA_035627575.1 Caulobacteraceae bacterium
CCAGGTGGCGCTGGTCCGAGCCGGTGCCGGCGAGCAGCAGCGGCGCGCCCTCGCCGGACACGCCCTTCGCCAGGTTGGCGATGACGGCGGCCATACGCTGGGCGTAGGGGCGCGCGTTCTGGGCGGCGTCCTGGCTGCGGCGCAGCTTGGCCGCGGCGACCATCTGCATGGCCTTCGTGATCTTCTGCGTGGCTTTCACGCTCGAGATCCGATTGCGCATTTCCTTGAGGCTGGCCATCCGGGGCTAACTCTCGTCCGTGGTCAGTTCAGGGATCAGGCGAAGGTCGAGGTGAAGGCTTCGAGGGCGGCCTTCAGCTTGTCCTCGAGGTCCTTCGACAGGGCCTTCTCGGTGCGGATCGCGGTCAGCAGGTCCGCGTGCTTGGAGTGCAGGCGGGCCAGGAACTCGCGCTCGAAGCGGCCGACCTGGGCGGTCGGGATCTTGTCGAGGTAGCCCCGGGTGCCGGCGTAGATCACGCAGACCTGCTCCTCGACCGCCAGGGGCGCGTACTGGGGCTGCTTCAGCAGCTCCGTGAGGCGCTCGCCGCGGGCCAGCTGGCGCTGGGTCGAGGCGTCGAGGTCCGAGCCGAACTTCGCGAAGGCGGCCATTTCCCGGTACTGGGCGAGCTCGCCCTTGATGGGGCCGGCCACCTGCTTCATCGCCTTGATCTGGGCCGAGGAACCCACGCGCGACACCGAGATGCCGACGTTCACGGCGGGGCGGATGCCCTGGAAGAACAGGTCGGTCTCGAGGAAGATCTGGCCGTCGGTGATCGAGATCACGTTGGTCGGGATGTAGGCCGAGACGTCGTTGGCCTGGGTCTCGATGACCGGCAGGGCGGTCAGGGAGCCCGAGCCGTTGTCCTCGTTCAGCTTGGCCGCACGCTCGAGCAGGCGGCTGTGCAGGTAGAAGACGTCGCCCGGGTAGGCTTCGCGGCCCGGCGGGCGGCGCAGCAGCAGGGACATCTGGCGGTAGGCCACGGCCTGCTTGGAAAGGTCGTCGTAGATGATGACGGCGTGCATGCCGTTGTCACGGAACCACTCGCCCATGGCGCAGCCGGCGAACGGGGCCAGGAACTGCAGCGGGGCCGGCTCGGAGGCCGTCGCCGAAACGACGATGGTGTAGTCCAGCGCGCCGTTCTCCTCGAGCGTCTTCACGATCTGGGCGACGGTCGAGCGCTTCTGGCCGATGGCGACGTAGATGCAGTAGAGCTTCTCGCTCTCCGCGCCGGTCGCGTTCACCGACTTCTGGTTCAGGATGGTGTCGATCGCCACGGCGGTCTTGCCGGTCTGGCGATCGCCGATGATCAGCTCGCGCTGGCCGCGGCCGATCGGGATCAGGGTGTCGATGGCCTTGAGGCCCGTCTGCACCGGCTCGTGCACCGACTTCCGGGGGATGATGCCCGGCGCCTTCACGTCCACGCGGCGACGCTCGGCCACGTTGGCGATCGGGCCCTTGCCGTCGATCGGCTCGCCCAGCGGGTTGACGACGCGGCCCAGCAGGCCGCGGCCGACCGGCACGTCCACGATCTCGCCGAGACGGCGGACTTCGTCGCCCTCGGAGATTTCCTGGTCCTGGCCGAAGATCACGACGCCGACGTTGTCGCGTTCCAGGTTCAGGGCCATGCCCTTCACGCCGGCCTTGGTGAACTCGACCATCTCGCCGGCCTGGACCTTGTCCAGGCCGTGGATGCGCGCGATGCCGTCACCGACGGACAGCACCGAGCCGACGTCCGAGACGTCGGCTTCCACGCCGAAGTTGGCGATCTGCGATTTCAGGATGGCCGAGATTTCGGCGGCGCGGATATCCATGGCTCTTACGCTCTCTTGAGGGCGATTTTCAGTTGGTCGAGTCGGGTCTTCAGCGAGGCGTCGTACAGGCGCGAGCCCACCTTCACCTTCAGGCCGCCGAGGATCGCGGGATCGACGCGGGTTTCGATTTCGGGGTCCTTGCCGAGCGACTGGCGCAGCGCCGCACGGACGCCTTCCAGCTGCTTGGCGGACAGTTCGACGGCGGTCGTCACCTCGGCGGCCACCAGGCCGGCGTGCTCGGCGTACATGCGCTCGAAGCAGGCGATGACGCCGGCGAGTTCGCCGGCGCGGCGGTTCTGGGTCAGCAGGCCCAGGAACTTGGCCGTGGTCATGTCGAAGCCGGCCTGGACGGCGATGGCGACCAGCGCCTTGCCCTTGTCCTCGGTCGAGTAGGCGGGCGAGGCCAGGGTGCGGCGCAGGTCCGCGCTCTCGGTCAGCATGGCCTTCAGCGCGCGCAGGTCGGCGCGGACCTTGTCCAGCGCGCCGGTCTCCACGGCGAGGTCGAAAAGGGCTCGCGCGTAGCGGCCGCCAGCTTCGGTCTCTCTGATGTCGTCAGCCACGTATGGTCGCCCGGTGTGTCTTGCGGCGCCGGTCGCGGGGTTCGCGCCGGCTGAAGGCTTTGTAGCGCTTGGGATAGCACGCAAGGGACCGACCCCCGAAGGAGGCGGCCCCGTGGAAGCCGGGCGCCATGTAGCATGCGCCCTTCGCAGTCGCAACCGAGGCAGGGAGGCGTTTTTGGGGCGCGGGCGGCGAGAGGGGGATCTGCTGGAAAATCAGGGGGGTTGTGCAGGGCCCTGCGGGCGGCCCGCCGTCTTCTTTCCTCTCCTTCAGGAGAGGACGCGAGCGGCGCCGCGCAGCGGCGGCGGAGCGGGTGAGGCGTCAGCCGACGCACGACGATCCGGCCGTCACTGCGTCGCGCACCGGACATGCCTCCCCCGGGGCCGCTGCGCGTCCCCGGGCCCTCCCGAGGGAGGGCGGGGCGCGGGGCGGGCGGGGAGCAAATCGGCTCCTCGGCGGTTCAGCTTGCGGCGCGGGCTTGATTAGCCGCCCCCGCCACGCTTTACGTGCCCCTCCCGACGACAGCCGGAACACCGATACATGCTGGACAGCATCCTGCCGCTCTTGACCGACCCCGCCGCCTGGGCGGCCCTCGTCACCCTGATCGTGATGGAGGTGGTGCTCGGGATCGACAACCTGGTCTTCATCTCGATCCTGTCGAACAAGCTGCCGGAGAAGGACCGCAGGAAGGTCCGCCGCCTCGGCATCGGCATGGCGCTGGTGATGCGCCTGGTGCTGCTGTCGACCATCGCCTTCATCGTCGGCCTGACCGCGCCGGTGTTCGACCTGGGCATCGTCGGTCCGGCGGGCGCCCACGGCGAGCCGCAGTTCGAGACCGCCTTCTCCTGGCGCGACCTGATCCTGCTGGCCGGGGGCCTGTTCCTGGTGTGGAAGGCGACCAAGGAGATCCACCACTCGGTCGACGACAGCCACACGCCCGACCTGCTCGACAAGAAGGGCGTGGTGGTCTCCAACGTCGGCTCGGCCATCTTCCAGATCGTGCTGCTGGACCTGGTCTTCTCGATCGACTCCATCCTGACCGCCATCGGCATGACCGACCACCTGCCGATCATGGTCACGGCGGTGATCATCACCGTGATCGTGATGATGCTGGCCGCCGACCCGCTGGGGAACTTCATCGCCAAGAACCCGACCGTGGTGATGCTGGCGCTGGGCTTCCTGCTGATGATCGGCATGGTCCTGATCGCCGAGGGGTTCGGCGTGCACGTGCCCAAGGGCTACATCTACGCCGCCATGGCCTTCTCCGGCCTGGTCGAGGGCCTGAACATGCTGCAGCGCAAGCGCAAGGGCGTCTCCGCCCCGCCGGAAACGGCGGGGTAACTCGGGAAATCATCGTCCTTCGACAGGCTCGGGATGAGGATTTCCACCGTGGCGCCGACTCTCCAGTCGCCCTCATCCTGAGCCTGTCGAAGGACGAGGGCGCCCCTGCACGCTCTACAGAAAGCTGTACGGGTCCACGTCCACCGTCACCCGCACGCTCGACGGGGGCTTCGCCCGGGCCAGCCAGGTCGAGACGTAGGCCTGGATGTCGACGGTGCGGTCGGCCCGCACCAGCAGGCGCTTGCGTCGCCGGCCGCGCACCAGGGCGAGCGGCGCGTCGGCCGGGCCGTAGACCTCGACGTTGGGGGCATTGGGGATCACGGCGGCGAGCGCCTTGGCGTAGGCCTCCAGCGCCGGGAAGTTCTCGCTGGACAGGATGATCGCGCACAACCGGCCGAACGGCGGCAGGCGCGCGTCCTCGCGGCCGGCCATCTCGGCGGCGACGAAGGCGTCGCGGTCCTGGTGCTTCAGCGCCTGCATCACCGGGTGCTCCGGCGCGTACGTCTGGATCAGGGCGCGGCCCGGCCGCTCCGCCCTGCCCGCCCGCCCGGTCGCCTGGGCCAGCAGCTGGAAGGTGCGCTCGCCCGCGCGCAGATCCCCGCCGCGCAGGCCGAGGTCTGCGTCCACGACGCCCACCAGGGTCAGGTTGGGGAAGTTGTGCCCCTTGGCCGCGGCCTGGGTGGCGACCATCACGTCGATCTCGCCCGCCGCCATGGCCTCCACCAGCGCCCGCGCCGAGCGGCCGTCCGGCGCCGTGTCCGACGAGAACACCGCCACCCGCGCCTGGGGCAGCAGGGAACGCACCTCGTCCTCGATCCGCTCGACGCCTGGGCCGACGGCGGTGAGGGAATCCCTTGCCCCGCAGCTCGGGCACCTGTCCGGCTTGACCATGGAAAAGCCGGTCAGGTGGCAGACCAGCCTGCCGGTGTAGCGGTGCTCCACCAGCCAGCTGTCGGTGTCCGGCGCGGTCATGCGGTGGCCGCAGGATCGGCAGATCACCAGGGGCGCGTAGCCCCGGCGGTTCAGGAACAGCAGGGTCTGCTCGCCTCGGGCGAAGGTCTCGCCCATGGCGTCCACCAGCGGCCTGGCCAGCCAGTGTCCGGGCTCCGGCGGCGTCTCGCGCAGGTCGATCAGCTCGATGTCCGGAAGCTGGGCCGCGCCGTGGCGCGCCGACAGGCGCAGCCAGTGGTAGCGGCCGAGTTCGGCGTTGCGCACCGTCTCCAGCGACGGGGTGGCCGAGGCCAGGACGGCCGTCGCCCCCTCGATGCTGGCGCGGGCCACGGCCAGGTCGCGGGCCTGGTAGACGAAGCCCTCGTCCTGCTTGAACGAGCCGTCGTGCTCCTCGTCCACCACCACGAGGCGCAGCTTGCGGAAGGGCAGGAACAGGGCCGAGCGGGCGCCGACCACGATGCGCGCCTCGCCGGACGCAACGCCTTCCCACACCAGCCGCCGGCGCGGCGGCGGCACGGCGGAGTGCCACTCGGCCGGGGCGGATCCGAACCGGCGCTCGAAACGGGCGATGATGGCCTGGGTGAGCGCGATCTCGGGCAGCAGCACCAGCACCTGGGCGTCGAGCTCGTCGCGCAGCAGGGCGGCGGCGGCCTCCAGGTAAACCTCGGTCTTGCCCGAGCCGGTGACCCCGTCCAGCAGCACGGCCTGGTAGCCGCCCTTGCGGATCAGACCCGTCAGGGCCTCGGCCGAAGCCCTCTGGCTGGGGTTGAGGTCGGCGGGCAGATGGTCGGGATCGGGCTCGCTGAAGCGGGCGGGGCCCTCCACAGCCACGACCTCGAGCGCCCCCTCCTCCATCAGTGCCTTCACCACGCCGGCGGAGACCTCCGCCATCCGCGCCAGTTCGGCCGCGCTGGCGGCGGCGGCGGCGGCGGCGACGGCCAGCACCCTTTCCCGCGCCGGCGTCGAGCGGGCGGGGGCGCGTCCCGTCGGCCGCAGCACCTTCGACGGCCGGGGCGGCGGGGCGCGCAGGCCGCGCAGCGCCACGGCCAGCGCATCGCCCGGCGGCGTCAGGGTCCAGCGCGCCGCCCACTGCACGAACTCCACCGCACTGGCGGGCAGCGGCGGGTCGTCCAGCCGCTCGCAGACCGCCTTCAGCGGGCGGTTGTGCCCCGCCCCGTCGCGGATGCCCGCCACCACGCCGCGGATGGTGCGCGGCCCCAGCGGGACGGCGACCTGGTCGCCGACGGCGAGATCCATCTCGTCGGGCACCGCGTAGTCGAACGGCTCGGGCACCGCGAGCGGGAGCAGGACCTGGGCGATGCGGCTCATGCTCCGGCCGTGGCGCTGAAATCCTCGTCCTTGGACAGGCTCTCGTCCTTCGACAGGCTCAGGATGAGGATTTCCGTTGAGTGAGCAGATGAGCGAGCGAAGGAGCAGGCCACCCTCTCACTCCCCCTCATCCTGAGCCTGTCGAAGGACGAGGGAGCGGCGCGACGCGGGCAAACGAAAACCGAAGCGTCGCCATACGCGCGGTCTCGCCACGGACTCGCCGGTCGCGCTAAAGTCGGGGTGACAAGGGATGGATCCATGCTGCTTTTCGCCGACACCGCCGACACGACTGTTCTGAAGGAGCTGGCCGAAACCGGCCTGGTCGACGGGGTCACCACCAATCCATCATTGATCGCCAAGGCGGGGCGTCCCATGGCGGAGGTCATCGCCGAGATTTGCGGTCTCGTCGAGGGGCCCGTGTCGGCCGAGGTGGCCGCGGTCGAGCACCAGGCCATGATCCGCGAGGGCGAGAAGCTGGCCGCCATCGCCCCCAACGTCTGCGTCAAGGTGCCCCTGACCTGGGAGGGTCTCAAGGCCACCGCCGAGTTCGCCCGCCAGGGCATCCAGACCAACGTCACCCTGTGCTTCTCGGCCACCCAGGCGCTGATGGCGGCCAAGGCCGGCGCCACCTACGTCTCGCCCTTCGTCGGCCGGCTGGACGACCATGGCGCGACCGGGACGGACCTGCTCATCGAGATCCGCACCATCTTCGACAACTACGGCTTCGATACCGAGATCCTGGCGGCCTCGCTGCGCACCACCGCCCACGTGAAGGACGCCGCCATGGCCGGCGCCGACTGCGCCACCCTGCCGCCGGCGGTGTTCCAGGAGCTGATCAAACACCCGCTCACCGACAAGGGGCTCGACCAGTTCCTGAAGGACTGGGCCGGCACGGGGCAGTCGATCCTGTGAGCCCGCGCGACCGACAGTCCAGCGGGGAGAGCGCCAACGACGCGGCCCCGCACGACACGCCGCTGCACTGGCCCGAGGTGCGGGCCTTCCTGCAGGCGCACCCGGACCTGCTGACCAGCGACCGGGAACTGCTGGAAACCCTGAGCCTGGTCTCGACCGCGCCCAACAAGGTGGTCGACTTCGGCCGCGCCGCCCTCACCCGGCTCGAGGCCAAGGCTCGGGCCGAGAGCGGCGCCCGGCGCGCCATCGAACAGCTGGCCCGGTCCAACTTCACGGCCCAGGCCCAGACCCATGCGGTGGTCATCGACCTGCTGGAGAGCCGCAACCACGCCGACCTGGCCCGCCGCCTCGATAACGGGGCCAAGATGCGTTTCGGCCTGACCACGGCGGTCATCGCCATGGACGGCCCGGACGCCGTGCCCTTCGGCTGGCGCAAGCTGGACGACG
>DASPLM010000227.1:0-6677 GCA_035627575.1 Caulobacteraceae bacterium
CCTGCGCAGGCTGCCGCCTGCTCCGGTACGCCGGGACCTCCTTCTCTCCAGAGAGAAGGAGAAACTCAGCGGCGAGCGCCGCGGATGGTTCTCCCCCTGAACCTCCTTGACTGCCTTCCGACCGGGCGCACCATTCCATCAAGAGGATCAGGGGCCGGTGGGTTCAGGACTTCTCCCCCTCTCCTTTAGGAGAGGACGCGAGCCCTTGCGCAGCAAGGGGAGCGGGTGAGGCGTCGGCCGGCGCACCCCTTCCACCATCGCGGCGATGGGGTCGCGTACCGGACATGCCTCCCCCGGATCCGCTGCGCGTCTCCGGGCCCTCCCGAGGGAGGGTGGGCCCGGCCAGAAAAAAACCCGGCCGCGCGGAGACCGCGGCCGGGATCAAGTGGATCGTCTCCAGGGTGCGCCCGGTCTGGTGACCGGGACGTTGCCCCGAATGGTTAAGCGTTGGCGGCCGCTTCGGCCCGCAGCACGGCGCTGACGGCGTTCACGACCGAGGCGATGCGGAGCGCCGCCTGGACCTGGGTGTTGGTGGCGCCGTGCTTGCGCAGCTCGCTCTCGTGGGCGTCGAGGCAGGCGCCGCAGCCATTGATGGCGGAAACGGCGGTCGACCACAGCTCGAAGTCCAGCTTGTCCACGCCGGGGTTGGCCAGGATGTTCATGCGCAGGCGCGCCGGCAGGGTGCGGTACTCCTGGTTATGCAGCAGGTGCAGCGAGCGGTAGTAGACGTTGTTCATGCCCATGATGGCCGCGGCGGCCTTGGCGGCGGTCTTCGCCTCCTCGGTCAGGGCGTCGGCGGCGGCCTCGATGGCGCGGATCACCTGGGGCGTGCCCACGGCGTAGGCCGAGGCGAGGAAGCAGCCCTGCAGCTGCTGGGCGTTCAGGGTCGTCTCGCCGGCCAGCGTGCCGAGGTTCAGCGACAGGTCCTTGGCGTAGGCCGGCACGGCCTCGCGCAGCGCGTCGAGGTTCATCTGGGGTCTGCTCCGATGGAGGAAGGAAAGGGGGGCCCGGGGGCGGTCGGGAGGGGGAGGAACCGCCCCCGGGCGCAAGCCCGGCTGCCTTAGGCGGCCGGCTTGAGGACTTCGCCGCCCACGGGGCGGTTGCAGGCGCACAGTTCGTCGGTCTGCAGGCCGTCCAGGACGCGCAGGGTGTCGCCCGGCGCGCGGCCGACGTTCAGGCCGTTGACGGTGACGTGCTGCACGACGTTGTGCGGGTCGACGATGAAGGTGGCGCGCAGGGCGACGCCTTCAGCCTCGTCCAGGATGCCGAGCGCGCGGGAGAAGCGGCCGCCGTTGTCGGCGAACTGCCAGATCGGCAGCTTGTTCAGGTCCGAGTGGTCACGGCGCCAGGCCAGCTTGCAGAACTCGTTGTCGGTCGAGCCGCCGAGCACGACGGCGTCACGGTCGGCGAATTCCTTCCCGAGGCGGGCGAACTCGGCGATTTCGGTCGGGCAGATGAAGGTGAAGTCCTTCGGGTAGAAGAAGATGACCTTCCACTTGCCCGAGAAGCTCTCCGGGGTCAGTTCCTCGAACGCGCTCTGGCCGTTCTCTTCGTGGCTGTTGAAGCCCGGCTTCACGCCGACGATCTTGAATTCAGGCAGCTTTTCGCCGACGCCGATCATGGGAGTCTCCGTTATCCAGTTGGGTGCAAAGTGTTGTTGGGGCCGAAGCCGCAGAGGGGATATAGGCGCTTGCGCAGCCTTGTTCAAATCGATTGTATCGACCGATAGCATAGATACTGTCTATTCAGCCGCAACCTCGAAGCTGAGACCGAGCTTGCGGGCCACCCCCGCGCCGTAGGCGGGATCCGCCCGGTTGAAGTGGGCGAGCTGGCGCTCGACGATCTCCAGGGGCACGCCCTCCATGGCCGCGGCGATGTTGGCGAACAGGCGCTCCTGCTGGTCCGGCGTCATCAGGCGGAACAGGTCGCCGGGCTGGCGGTAGTCGTCGTTGCCCACACGGTGGTCGTAGCGGTCGGCCGGACCGTACAGCGGCAGCGGCGGTTCCTTGGCGGCCGGCTTCTCCACCGGCCCGCCGAAGCTGTTGGGCTCGTAGTTGGGCGCGCCGCCGCCGTTGCCGTCCAGGCGCATGGCCCCGTCGCGGATATAGTTCTGCACCGGCGCCCTGGCGCGGTTCACCGGCAACTGGTCGGCGTTGACGCCGATGCGATGGCGGTGGGCGTCTCCGTAGGAGAAGACCCGGAACTGCAGCATCCGGTCGGGGCTGTGGCCGATGCCCTCGACGATGTTGGCCGGGGTAAACGCCGACTGCTCCACCTCGGCGTGGTAGTTGTCCGGGTTTCGGTTCAGCTCCAGCACGCCGACCTCGATCAGGGGGAAGTCGCCGTGGGGCCAGACCTTGGTCAGGTCGAACGGGTCAAACCAGGTCCGCTCGGCCTCGGCCTCGGTCATGACCTGGACGAAGAGCGTCCAGCGCGGGAAGTCTCCGCGCTCGATGGCGTTGAACAGGTCGCGCTGGTGCGTCTCGCGGTCGGCGGCGATCAGGGCGTCGGCCTCGGCGTTGGTCAGGTTCTGGACGCCCTGGCGGGTCTTGAAGTGGAACTTGACCCAGACGCGCTCGTTGGCGGCGTTCAGGAAGCTGTAGGTGTGCGATCCGAAGCCGTGCATGTGCCGATAGGAGCGGGGGATGCCCCGGTCCGAGAACAGGGTCGTGATCTGGTGCAGGCTCTCGGGGCTGAGCGACCAGAAGTCCCACATCGCCGTCGGATTGCGCAGGTTGGTGCGCGGATCGCGCTTCTGGGTGTGAATGAAGTCCGGGAACTTCAGCGGGTCGCGCACGAAGAAGACCGGCGTGTTGTTGCCCACCAGGTCCCAGTTGCCGGCGTCGGTGTAGAACTTCAGCGCCCATCCGCGCACGTCGCGTTCGGCGTCGGCCGCGCCCCGCTCGCCGGCGACCGTGGAGAAGCGCAGCAGGACCTCGGTCTGCTTGCCCACCTCGGCGAAGAGGCTGGCGCGGGTATGGGGCGTGATGTCGTGGGTGACCGTGAAGGTCCCGAAGGCGGCCGAGCCCTTGGCGTGCACCACGCGCTCGGGGATGCGCTCGCGGTTGAAGTGGGCGTGCTTCTCGAACAGGTGGAAGTCAGCGGCCAGCAGGGGGCCGCGCGGCCCGGCGGTCAGGCTGTTCTGGTTGTCGGCGACGGGCGCGCCGGACTGGGTCGTCAGGGTGGGGCGGGTCATGGTCTTCTCTCAGGCGACGACCCATACAAGGCGAGCAAGGCGGCAATAGCCAATCGATAATAATGGTCAGGTCGATAGGGAGCGCCTATATTGACCTGCATGATCCCCACCCTGCGCCAGCTGCAGTACCTCAAGCTTCTCAACGAGCACGGCTCGTTCAGCCGGGCCGCCGACGCCGCCCACGTCACCCAGCCGACCTTGAGCGCCGGTATCCAGGAGCTCGAGAAGATATTGGGCGCGCCGGTGGTCGATCGCGCCCGCTCGGGCGTCATTCTGACCGCTGCGGGCCGGGAGGCGGTGGGCCGGGCCGAGGCGATCCTGGCCCAGGCCGAGGACCTGGTTCAGGCCGTGCGCGCCGCGGGCCAGCCGCTGTCCGGCCGCTTCCGTCTCGGCGTGATCCCGACGGTGGCGCCGTACCTGCTGCCCACGGCCCTGCCGCTGCTGCGCCGCGAGTACCCCAAGCTGCGGCTGTTCCTCCGCGAGGACCTGACCCAGCGGCTGGTGGCGGGGCTGAAGACCGGGGCGCTGGACGCGGCCGTCATCGCCCTGCCCTACGACATGACGGGGCTGGAGTGGGCCCACGTCGCCGACGACGAACTGCTGGCCGCCGCGCCGGCCAACCACCCCATGGCGCTCCACGCGCGGGTGACGGCGGAGTCGCTGGAGGGCGACGACCTGATCCTGCTCGAGGACGGCCACTGCCTGCGCGACCACGCGCTGGCCGCCTGCGGGCTGGAGCCGCCCAGGGCGTCCGATGACAACGCCTTCGCCGCCACCTCCCTGCCGACGCTGGTGCAGATGGTCGGCTCGGGCCTGGGCGTCACCTTCCTGCCGGCCATGGCGGTAAACGCGGGCCTGACCGACCACGCCGCGGTGACCGTCCGTCCGCTTGCGGCCGAGCACGCCAGCCGCGAGATCGTGGTGGCCTGGCGGGCCGGATCTAGCCGCGCGGCGGAAGGGCGGCTGCTGGCCGAGGTGTTCGGGGCGGCGTGAGGGCGCTGGCGGCGCGCGGCTGCCGCCGGGCAAGCCCTTAACCCAAGGCGCCCTGATCCTCTTGATGGCATGGTGCGCCCGGTCTGACGGCGGTCAAGGACGACCCCCTCTCGGCGTCGCAAGCGCAGCTCGTGGCCCCTCGGGCCACGTTTTCACCTTTGCCGCGAGCCGCCTCTCCATGTATCAGCGGTCTCCGAAATCCGGGACTGGGGACCAATTCATGAAACCGTTCGTACTGGCGGCCGCCGCCGCTTCGGCCGTGATGCTCGCGGGCTGCGTGTCCACCTCCAGCAGCGAGGCCGTGTCGGCCATGGGCGCCGACTGGCGCACCACCAGCCGGGTCGAGACGGTGGTGCTGGAGCGCGGTGAGCTGAACGTCACGCCCGAGTTCGACGACATCTTCCGCCAGCGGGTGAAGGCCAAGCTGGACGCCTGCGCCACGGGCCAGCGCCCGCTGCGCCTGGAGGCGAAGCTGTCCAAGCTCAGCAAGGCCAATCCCTTCGTCACCGCTATCCTGATCGGCCAGAACAAGGTGCGCGGCGAGGCCCGCCTGGTGGACGTCGCCACCGGCCGGGTGGTGGGCGAGTACAAGATCGGTCAGACCGTCACCGGCGGCCGCGTCGGTGTCATCGAGATGGCCGAGGCCGAGGAACAGATGAGCGACGGCTTCGGCGAGGAAGTCTGCAAACAGGCGTTCGGGGCGCAGTAGGGGGCGCGAGTTCCTCCTTCTCTCCAGAGACAGGGAGAAGGGCGCCTACGAACAGCTGGCGCCGCCGAGCACGCAGAACCGGGCGCAGTGGGGATGGTTCAGGGGGACCGGGCGCAGGGCCTGCTGCAGGGTGGCGCCCAGTTCGAACTGTGGGTCGTACGGCAGGAGGGTGCAGGCGACCACGGTCGGCCGCGCCTCGCCCCGGCGCTTCACCACCATGCGGCTGGAGGCGCACATGACGTCGGCGGGCCGCTTGCCCAGGATGCCCCAGCAGGCCTCGGTGATCTCGGGCACATCCACCCGCGCGTCCATCTCCGGAAACAGCACCAGCCGCGCGGGGTCGAAGGCGTCCACCGGAACTCCCTCCCCGGCGAACAGGGCGGCGTAGGCCGCACGGGCGTCAGAGTCGTTCTCGTCGGGCAGATGTCGTCCGGCCACCGCCAGGGCGAAGCCGTTCGCGGCCAGCCAGCGCAGGCCGTCCAGGGTGATCTCGAACCCGCCCTCGCCGCGCTCGGCGTCGTGGACGGCGGCGGTGTGGTGGTCGAGGCTGACCCGCAGGGTCAGGCGGCTTCCATGGCGGGCCTGCAGGTCCAGCAGGGCGGCCTCGAACCGGCGCATGGGGCGCATGGCGTTGGTCAGCACCAGGACCTCGAAGCTGCGCGATAGCGCCGCCTCCAGCATGGCGACGATCTCGCGGTTCATGAACGGCTCGCCGCCGGTGAAGCCGACCTCGCGGGTGGGCAGGCCCAGCGCCGCGACCTCGTCGAGATATGTCTCGACCTCGGCGGCGGAGAGGTAGGCCAGCGCGTCGTTGCGCGGGCTGCTCTCGATGTAGCAGTTCAGGCAGGCGATGTTGCAGAGCGTGCCGGTGTTGAACCAGAGGGTGTCGAGGCGCTCCGGCGCCACGCTCGCCCGCGCCTCGCCCTTCGCCGTCACCCGGGGATCACGGAACTTCGCCGCGTCGAGCGTCCGGGGCGCCGCGGCGACGAAGGGGGAGAGGGGCGTGAGCGCGGTCATGGGGGCCTCGTTTCTCCTTCTCTCTGGAGAGAAGGAGGTCCCCGCGTACCGGAGCAGGCGGCAGCCTGCGCAGGTCAACGCGGGAGGAAGAGTGTCTTACCTGAAGCCCGCTGCCGTTAGAACGCGCCTGCGGCGCGTGCCCACTCTTCCTCCCGCGCAAGAATCTCCGGCGCTGCCGCGCCTCCGATGCGCGGGGCCCTCCTTCTCGCCGGAGGCAAGAAGGAGAAGAAGGACGCTACTTCTTCCCCTTATCCATCAGCTGCTGCGCCAGGTAGACGTAGTGCCGCGCCCAGCGGCGGGCGTTGGCGACCGGGTCGGCGTCGTAGGAGTGCCCGCCCGAGGTGTCCTCGAAGTAGATCGGGTTGTAGCCGTACTCCATCAGCCGCGCCGCGAACTTGCGGGCGTGGCCGGGGTGGACGCGGTCGTCGCCGGTGTTGGTGGTGATGTAGACCACCGGGTAGTCCTCGCCCGCTTTGGCGTTCTGGTAGCCCGAGTACCTGGCGATGAAGGCGGCGTCCTCCGGCTTGCGCGGGTCGCCGTACTCGCCGATCCAGGACGCGCCGGCCGGCAGCTCGTGGTAGCGCAGCATGTCCACCAGCGGGCTCTCGATCACCACCGCGTTGAACAGCTGGGGGTTCTGGGTCATCGAGACGCTGGTCAGCACCCCGCCGTTCGAGCGGCCGTAGATGCCCAGACGGCGGGGCGATGTGATCTTGCGGGCGAAGAGGTCCTTGGCGACGGCGGCGAAGTCGTCGAACGCGC
>DASPLM010000228.1:0-2773 GCA_035627575.1 Caulobacteraceae bacterium
CGCCAGGGCCGGGTGGTTCTCTTCAAGCCAGGCCAGGAAATCGACCTTACGCGAACTCGTCATGTACGTCCCCTCGCGCGTTGCCCGCGCCTCTCTCGCCATATAACCGCATGACGGCCTTCGGGAAAAGGGCGCCGCGCGGACAGCTGAACCACAGCTCCGGCGGCGCGTTGATCGGTGTCGGCGAATTCCGCCCGACCCAGAGGAGACATGCCTCCTTGGCACGAGCAGGAATGCGCCTGAGGAGCCGGCGCTCCGGCCGCGCCATCGACGCAGACCGGGAGGATCCGTGAAGGACGACAGGACCATCCCGGCAGGATCCGACGGCCTCGAGGCGGGCGCCTCGCGCTTCGCCGAGGCGCTGGACGCGGCCGGGGTCGTCGGCGTGTGGGACTGGGATATCGTCGGGGACCGGGTGTTCGCCAACGCCGAGTTCGCCCGCCTGTACGGCGTAGAGCCTGGCCGTGCGCTCGATGGTGCGCCGCTGAGCGCCTTCGTCGACTCGATCTGCGAGGACGACCGCGAGCACGTCCTCGAGGTGATCAGGAACGCCGTCGAGAGCGGCGAGCCCTATGCCGCCGAGTACCGGCTATGCCAGCCGGACGGTTCGATGCGCTGGGTGCTGGCCAGGGGACGCGCCGAGTTCCGGAACGGGTCGGCGGTGCGGCTGCCCGGGGTTGTGGTGGACATCACCGATCGCAAGGCGATCGCCGACGCCCTGCGCGACAGCGAGGCGCGCTTCCGCGCCATCGCCGACAGCATGCCGCAGATGGTCTGGTCGACCCGGCCCGACGGATACCACGACTACTACAACGCCCGTTGGTACGAGTTCACGGGAACGCCGCCCGGATCGACCGACGGCGAAGGCTGGAGCGGGATGTTCCATCCCGAGGACCAGGACCGCGCCTGGCGCAAGTGGCGCCACAGCCTCGAGACCGGCGAACCCTACGAGATCGAGTACCGGCTCCGGCACCGTTCCGGGGAGTACCGGTGGACGCTGGGGCGCGCCCTCCCGGTGCGGGACGAGGCCGGGAAGATCGTCCGCTCGTTCGGCACCTGCACCGACATCGACGCGGCCAAGCGCAGCGCCGAACTGAACGAACTGCTGAGCCAGGAACTGAGCCACCGGATCAAGAACATCTTCGCCGTGATCAGCGGGCTGATCGGCCTCGCGGTGAAGCGCCATCCCGAGGCGGCCGCCTTCGCCGCAGACCTGCGCGGGCGCATCGCCGCGTTGGGACGCGCGCACGACTTCGCCCGCCCGCACAGTCAGGCGTCGCGGCCGATCGTGGGCGACACCACCCTCCAGGCGATCGTGGCGCAGCTGCTGTCCAGCTACCCCGCCTGGTCGGAAGGTCGCGTGCAACTGGGCGGCGACGATATCGTGGTCGACGACCGTTCAGCGACCCCGCTGGCCCTGCTGTTCCACGAACTGGCCACCAACGCTGCGAAGTACGGCGCCCTCAGCACGGCGGAGGGCGCGGTGCGCGTGGACTGCCAGGTCGAAGGGGGGCGGTGCCTGCTCAGCTGGACAGAGACGGGCGGACCGCGCGTGATTGCGCCCCCGGCCATGGAGGGGTTCGGCAGCAAGTTGACGCGGCTGGCGGTGGAGGACCAGCTCGCCGGCCGCATGGTCTACCGCTGGCCGATGGAGGGACTGGTGCTGAAGGTGGACGTGCCTGTCGCCAGTCTCAGGCGTGCAGCCGCGAGCACAGGTCGGTCATAGAGAAGACGCGGAAGTCGTTGTCGGGCGCCGGCGGCTCGGGCAGCGCATCGTCGAGGACCGTTTCGATCACCCGGCTCACCGCCGCCGCCTCGAACGGTTTGGACAGCACGCCGAAAGCGCCCGTACTGCGCCCGATCACGCTCGTCGGGTTGGCGGTCAGGAAGACGACGCGCACACCGTGTTCGTGGGCCAGCCGGCGGGCGATATCCGGGCCGGTGTCGCCATCGCGCAGGTTCACGTCCACGAAGGCGATCTCGGGCCGCTCGCGGGCCAGTTCGTAGGCCGCCTCGGCGTCGGCGGCGGCGCCGACCACTTCGTGGCCCGCGTCGCACAGGGAGGATTCCAGGTCCATCGCCACCAGGACCTCGTCCTCAACGATCATCACTCGAGCCACTGAAACTGTCCTGATCGTGCCTGCCGACTCCGCATTCGAGGCGGAGACTGGCCGAGGGGAACGCCTAACCTATGTTGGCGTTCCGCCCGTGGACGATTTGTAAGCCGAGCGCTCCTTCCACGCTCAGCGGGGCAGGCTCTGCTCGACCCACTGGACGATGGCGGCGGCCGGCATGGCCCCGGCGGTGCGGGCGATCTCCCGCCCCTTGTGCACCATCACCAGCGACGGAAGGCTGCGGATGCCAAAGCGGCCCGCCAGGGCCTGCTCGGCCTCGGTGTCGATCCTGGCCAGCCGGGCGCGGGGCTCCAGCCGCGCCGCCGCCGCCGCGAACTGTGGGGCCATGGTCCGGCACGGACCGCACCATCCGGCCCAGAAGTCGATCACCACCGGCAGGTCGGCGCGAACCGCGTGGGCGTCGAAGCTGGCGGCCGTGAGATCGACGGGCGCGCTCTGGAACAAGGACTGCTTGCAGCGGCCGCAGACCGGTCTGGCGCCAAGACGATTGGCCGGAACCGCATTCAGGGCGCCGTCGGCGGGGCAGGCCACGATCAGCTTGCCGCCGCCATCGGTCGCTCCGGGGGGCGGGCGGGTCTCGGTCATTGTCGCTCCTGCTCTGCCCGCGCCCTCCCGCGCTCAGATGGGGTCTGGCCCGC
>DASPLM010000229.1:0-5770 GCA_035627575.1 Caulobacteraceae bacterium
GCCGTGTCCGACGAGTGGTACTGCTCGGTGCCCAGCCAGACCAACACGAACCGGGCCTTCGTGCTCTCCGGCACGTCCCGCGGCCTGGTGAACAACAGCTTCTACGATCCCCTGACCGAAAACCCGGTGATCAAGGCGTGGCGCAAGATCGCCGGCGGCAAGACCCATTGCGACGAGCTGCCCGTCTCGACCCGGTGTCTGTTCGAGGTGCTCGAACAGGCCGGCTACGCCTGGAGGGTCTACTGGCAGTCGTCCTGGCCGCCGGAGGAGTTCGCCTGGCAGTCCAAGTGGGCGCCCGCCAAGTACCAGATGGACAAGATCTGGCGCTACACGCGCAACATGTTCCCGTTCCTGACCAACAAGCAGTTCGACGACAACTTCGTCCTGTTCGACGGATCGGACCCCGACAGCAAGTTCTTCCAGGACGCTCGGGACGGCCGCCTGCCGGCCTTCACCTGGATCGAGCCCAAGTGGGGCGGCGGCAAGTCCTGGGACTTCAAGCTGCGCATGGTCGGCAACGACATGCACCCGGTGTCCGACACCACGGTGGCGGAAGACTTCGTCGCCCGGGTCTACGACGCCCTCACCAAGAGCGACGCCTGGAAGGACACCCTGCTCGTCATCACCTTCGACGAGAACGGCGGCACCTACGACCACATGTTCCCGCCGGAGGCCCTGCCCTCGGGCACCGACGCCTGCCCCCTGCCGCACCCGGACATCGGCATGCAGGGCATGGACCCGACGACGAAGACGCAGTTCGGCTACGACTTCAAGCAACTGGGCGTTCGCGTGCCCACCCTGCTCATCTCGCCCCGCGGACCGATGCGGACCATCTTCCGCTCGCCGGACATGGAGAACCCGTTCGACCACACCTCCTTGATCGCGACGGTGCTGAAGATGGCCGAGATACCGCCCGAGAACTGGCTTCTGGGCGACCGCGTGGCCAACGCTGCGACCTTCGAACACCTGTTCCTGCAGGGCGACCACGTCCCTCACGTACGCGCGGCGGACGCGCTGAAGACGCCGCCCCTGCCGGACCCCGACAACCCGCAGGCGCCGCCGGGGGCCCAGCTGATCTACGGACAGCCGTACGTCCTCCAGTACGTGGGCGAGATCTGGAACTCCGGGCCCGCCGAGACCTACCTCGGCAAGTCCGAATCCGGCCGCATGTGGGCCTACTGGTATCCAACGTTCGTGGACGACCGCGCCGCGGCGCTCGGCTTCACCCTGCTGCCGGCCAGGAGCAGCGACGACGGCAACCCGATCAACAACATGGACCTGCTGTGCATCCGGACGCCGGAATGGGCGCCGCTGGGAAACAGCCTCCTGACCGTCTCCCACCTGAACGCCAACGTCTACTACGACAGCAAGCGCGACAGCCCGGCCGCCCAGTGGCAGGTCCGCATCCTCTCCAGCCGCGACAAGGGCGATCCGGTCCGGGTCGGAGACTACGTCTACTTCGTCAGCCAGCTGCCGCCCAACGCCATCCAGCAGAAGTCCCAGCGCTTCATGCCCGACCCCCTGCAGCGCCTGATGCCTGATCCGACGGCGCCCAAATACGGCACCACGATCGCGGGCGAATGGGGCCTGTGGCGGGTGCTCCCGCCCAACCAGCCGGTCTGAGGCGGTTCAGTCCGCCGCCCCCGCGGCGCGTCGCCGGAACTCGCGAGGGCTGTGGCCGACGATGCGCTTGAAGGACTTCTCGAAGTGGCTGAGGTCGGCGAAGCCGACGCTCAGCGCCACCTCGGTGATCTGGCGGCGGCCGTCGCCCGCCAGGATGTCCTTGGCGGCGTGGATGCGCAGGCGGGTCAGCACGCCCTTGAACGGCATGTCCAGCGCCGTGCGGAACAGGAAGCTGAGGTGGGACTCGCTGACGTGGGCGTGCCGCGCCAGCTGACCCAGCGAGACTGGTTCGGCGTAGTGGTCGCCCAGGTAGATGAGGGCGCGCGCCAGGCCCTCGTGCAACCGGCCGAGTTCGAGCGGATCGCGCTGGATGGCGCAGCGCAGCCAGCGCTCGTCGCCCCACGGCTCGGGGGCCGCAGCGGCGCCCTCCCGCACCCCGGCGGGGCCGTCCGGGCCAGGCTCGCCCTCCACGATCCAGGGCGCGTGCAGGACGATGTCCTCGCGCCGGATCGGCCGCGCGCCGGTCATCACCGCCAGCCGCGTCACCACGCGCTCCAGCTCGAACAGGTTCTCGGGCCAGCGGTGGGCGCGGCAGGCGGCCATCAGCACGTCGCTCTGCTTCTCCTCGGGCCGGAAGCCGTGGCGTTGCAGGGCGGCGGCCACGAGGGCGTCGATGTCGCCGTTCCGCTCGCGCAGGGGCGGCGCCGCGATCGACAGCATGTCCAGTTCCGCCAGGAGCGCGCGCGAGAAGGCGCCGTCGCGGACCCGCCCCCGCAGGTCGGTCATGGTGGCGGCCACGATGCGCACGTCGGCGGCCGAGCCGTCCGGCGACCACTGTCCAAGGTGAGAGCGCATGTGCAGGGGCAGCTGGCGCTGCAGCCGCGGCGGAAGCTCGTCGACGCCGTTCAGGTAAAGGGTCCCGCCCTCGGCCTGCTCGAACCACTCGGCCGGGCCCGCATGCGGCTCGGCGCAGTTCACCTGCACGAAAGGGCCGTCACGCCGCGCGCCGCCGTGATGGATGGTGGCGGCGAGGGGAAGCTTCTCGGTGCCGAACTCCCCCGTCAACAGCACCGGCAGATCGCTGCGCGCGGCGTGCTCGAGCAGGCCCTCCAGTCGCCGCATGGCCCGGCTCAGGCCCACGATCAGCAGAGGGCGGCCGAGGCGCCGCGCGGTCCAGTCGCGCACGGCGTAGCGGTTCACCAGGAAGGCGCACTGCCGCGCCAGAGCCGGCAGCCACGGCGGGGCGCCGCGCCGGCGCTCCCCCTCGGTGCGCCAGAGCAGGTCCAGGTCGCCGAGCGCGCGGTCGCCGTAGACGAGCGGCAGCAGCAGGCGCGCGCCGGTCGACGCCGCGTCGGCCTTGGGGCTCCGGGCGGCCGTCGCGGGGGGTGCGGGGTGGAGCGGCTCGAACCTGTCGGCGGCGTGCACGGCGTCGTCCACCGACGGCCGCTCGGGCGGAGGGGGCGCGGGCGGGGCGGCGGGGCGCCGCTCGCCACCCTCGTCGGCGGTGAGCACCCGCCCCGACCGCCGGATGCGCATGGGGCGCCGTCCGGGCAGGACCAGGCGCGCCTCGCTGAGATCCAGGCGCAGGACGAGCTCGCGGAGCAGGGCGTCGCCGAGGTCCGGCAGGGCGCCGAAGGAGCGGTTCAGTCGGTCGAAGAGCTCATCCACCGACGCGCTCGGGCATGTCCCCGCGAGCGCTGGCCGGATGCGCCCCCGCGGCGCGGCGGGGCCGCGCCGAGACGGCGACAGGCCTGTCCGTGCCTGAGATCGTCCCGATCCGTCTCACTGCCAGTCGCCAGCCCCCGTGCTTCGCGTCGGGACCCGGCCGGGACCTGCCGCGCCGACGCTAGCGTACTGCTACTTCCGCGATAGTTCTCTCCATTAACATAACTTACAGGCGAGCGTTAAGGGCGGCTTAAACCCACGGCCGCGCACCCCAGGGCCTTCGCTTCAGGCGATGGCTTCGTCGAGCAGCAACTGGCGGACGTAGCGCACAGGCGGAGAGCCGTAGGACAGGGCGGCGTCGTGGAAGCTCTTCTGGGTGAACTTCGCCCCCCAGCGCTTCTCCACCTCGGCCCGCAGGGCGCGGTGCTCGGTCCAGCCGACGAAGTAGGTGGGCAGCTGGGCCGAGGACAGCTGGGCGCGGACCCACTTGCCGGCGGCCTCGCGCTCCTGCTGGAAGGCGCCCTTGACCATCAGCTCCATGGCCTGCTCGCGGGTCCAGCCGTCGACGTGGATGCCCTGGTCGAGGATGGCGTTGGCGACCACGCGCAGCTGCCACTTCATGTGCACCAGCTGGTACAGCGGGTCGCCGTTCAGGTAGCCCGCGTCGGCGACGATGTCCTGGGCGTAGCAGGCCCAGCCCTCGACGAACGGGCCGGACGACAGCACCGCGCGCAGCACCGAGGGATAGCGGTTGGAGTGCGCCAGCTGCAGGTAGTGGCCCGGCATGGCCTCGTGCACCGTCAGTTCGTGCAGGCTGCGGGAGTTGTACTCGCGCAGGAAGCTGTCGGTCTGGGCGTCGGTCCAGTCCTCGGGGATGGGCGAGATCATGTAGAAAGTGGACTGGCCCTTATCGAGCGGCCCGGGGCTGTCGCAGTAGGCCACGGCCACGCCGCGCTGGAACTCCGGCACCAGGATGATCTTCACCGGGTCGTTGGGGACGGTGACCAGCTCCTTCTCGCGCACGAAGGCGGTGGCCTGCTCCAGGGTCTGCTCGGCCTCCTGCACCAGGGTGTTGCGGCCGGGCTTGTCGGCGTAGGCCAGCTCCAGCGCCGCCTCGATCGCCGCCTGCTGCTGCTCGGGCGAAGGGTTCGCGGGCGTGGCCGGCGCGCCGGCGCGGCCCTTCAGGATGTCGCGCGACAGGTCGTACATGCGCGCACGGATGGTGGTCAGGTCGCGCTGCGCCGCGTCGTGAATCTCCTTGCGGCCGAGCGGGGAGTTCAGCGCGTAGCGCAGCTTGGCGTCGTAGAGCGCAGGGCCGATGCGGAAGTCGCCGCTGGCGTTCGGCACCAGGGTCCCGTCGATCCAGGCCTGGTGCTCGTCGACCCCGGCCTTGGCCTTGGCCGCCGCGGCCGCGAGGCGGGCGCGGTCGCCGACGGGCAGCTTGACGCCCTCGGCGGCGATGCCGTCGATCAGGCTGTGCAGCCCCTTGTTCTGGGCCGAGACCGTGTCGGCGTGGATCTTCGGCACCCGCTTCGGATCGAGGTTGCCTCGAGCCTGGCCGAGCAGACGGGGCAGCTTCTCCATCCGGCCGGCGGCGGAGCGCAGGCGGTCGGGGAGGGGTGCGAATTCGCGCGAGATCAGCCCGTTCAGGGCGCCGCCGGCGAGACCGGAGTAGATCAGCGGATCCCAGGCCCAGCTCTGCAGCGTCTCGGTCGACCAGATGTCGCCCTTCAGCTGGTTCTCGAGGATGGCGGCGTCGACCTGGTTGGCGCGCGACAGCTGCGCCCTCGGAATGGCCTGCAGCTCTGCCAGGGTCGCCTTGCTGAGCGCCAGGCCGGCGGCGCGACCCTGGGCCGACACGTCGTCCAGTTCGGCGTCGTAGCGGTGCTCGCCGATGGCGGTGGCGTAGACCGGGCTCATGCGCATGCCGGTCTGCAGCCACTTGTCGGCGAGCGCGAGGAAGCGGGCGTCGGCGGCCGACCGGCCGGCCGGAGCCTGGGCGACCGCGCCTTGGGCGGCGGTCACGGCGGCCATGGCCGCGCCGAAGGCCAGCGCCGAGCGCCGGTTGAGCTGGAATTGCATGCGGGTCTCCCTGAACCACGGGCGTCCGGGCTGCGCCGGATCGCGTCGGGGGCGGAGTGTTAGCGGGGATCGGCGCGGGGGCAAGCGGCGACGGTGGAGCCTTCTCCTTCTCTCTTCAGAGAGACGGAAGATTTGCCGGTGATCGGTTCTCCCCCTGAACCTCCTTGGTGGAACTCTCGCGCCCTCGGGTCGGAAGGCTGTCAAGGATGGCCCGAAGGGCCACAAGCTCCGCTTGCGCGAGCGGAGCTCGCGTCCTTGACAGCCTGCCGACCGGGCGCACCATTCCATCAAGAGGATCAGGACGGGGTGTGTTCAGGGAGGCGCACGACCCTCCTCTCCCTTGGGAGAGGCAGCGAGCCCTTGCGCAGCAAGGGGAGCGGGAGAGGGTCCGGTGAAGGGC
>DASPLM010000230.1:0-4151 GCA_035627575.1 Caulobacteraceae bacterium
CCGGCAGCGTCCGGGCCGGATCGCGCTCCCTCCCGAGCCGTATGGCAAGCATGGCGGCCGCCGTGGCTCGATGATCGCCTTGTGCCGCAACCTCGGGGCGGGGAGCGGGGCCGCCGCGGTCCACGGCAGCCACGATCTGGCGGCGGCCAGCCGCCCGCCAGGCCTCGCCGGCCCAGACGCTGCCGCCCGCCGCGCCGCCGACCGCAGCCTCGTCCTCGAGCACCAGCAACTGCACCGCCTCGGTAGCGAGGGCGCCGGCGTGCATGACGGCGCAACCCATGGCGACCTCGGCCGCGATCTGGATGCCGGGGGTCGGCGCTGCCGCAGCCGCCACCACGCGCACGGTGTCGGCGGCCCCCAGCACGACGTCGAAGCGCTCGGCCCAGTCGCCGCCGGAGGGTTCGACCGACCCGCGGCGGAATTCCGCCGGCTCTCCCGGCAGCACAACGTGCAGTTCCACCCCGCAGGCCAGCAGGGTCTCGGCGATCAGGATGTCGGCGCCCGCGGCCAGGGCGCCCCAGGCGAAGCCGATCCGCTCCTGCCCGATCACCGCGCGCACCCGGTCGGTCAGCGCCCCGGCCTCCTCGTCGGCGACAGCCATGTGGCCGGCGAAATGCAGGCAGCGCGGCGGCCGGCACGGGTCCAGCCAGGCCTTGTCCTCGCCCCGGGCGTCGAGCACCAGCGCGAACTGGCGCAGGGTCGAGGCGTGGTCCTCCCAGGCCAGGGGCGCAGAGGCCACCGCGGCGGCCAGGGACGCGCGGGCCTCGTCCATTCGTCCCAGCAGCAGCAGGGCCTCGGCCCGGGTAGCCTCGCGGTAGTAGGGCGTCTCCGGCCCGTCCCGGCCGCTGTCGATCAGCGCCAGCGCCAGGGCGGCGAGCTCGCGCGAGGTCTCCGCCTGCCCGGCCAGCAGCGAGAGGGTGGCGGCGTTGATGAGGGGATAGGTCGCCCCTTCTCCCAGCGCCCCCGCCACGCCGTAGGCGCGCGCCGCCTCGAGATAGAGCGCGCGCCGTTCGTCCCCTGACGCCGCGCGGGCGCGGTCCTTCAGCAGGCGTCCGCGCACGCTGAGCACCGCCGCGTCGTCGTCCACCCGGTCGAAACCGTGGCTCGTGAAGAGGGCCCAGGCGTGGTCGAGCGCGCCCGACCGGGCGTGGGCGATGATGGACAGCAGGGCGGGCTTGGACGGCGGGTTCACTGCGATGGCCGGCGCGGCTAGCCGTCGTTCTTGATCTTGGGATCGAAGAACACCGGAAGGCTGTAGGCGCTGTTGTCGGTGTCCGGGAAGACGAGCCCGAGGTTGAAGGGCACGGCATAGGTGAACCCCGGCGCCCGCAGGCAGGTCACCGACACCTGCTTGCGATCGGTCGACAGGACCGGATTGTGCAGGATGTCCTGGCACAACTCGTTGCCGGCGGTGACGGCGAAGTGCTCGGTGGCCGGACCTGTGCCCAGGTTCTGCATGAACAGCGCCGGCTGGGTCGCCGGAATCTTGAAGATGAGTTTCGCACCCGATCCGTCCGGGATGGCCAGGCCCGACAGGTTCAGGTCGAGACGCGTTTTCTCGGGGCCGCCCACATCATCGGTGACGGTTCCGGATCCCGATACGACGGAGCGGGTCACGCCCACCCGGTTCGGCAGCAGGCGGATCAGGTTGATCTCGACCTCCGCCACGATCGGATAGTTGATGCCGGAGGCCAGCTGTCGCAGGTCCGGATAGAACGGCATGCTCTTGGTCATTTCTGGTCTCCAATGGCTTCCAGTTCCCGGCTGAAATCGATTCCCCAGCGCGGCGAGCGACGAACCTTGACCATGCGGGCGCGATTCGCCCGCACATAGTCGAACGCCGGTCCGGCTTCGCCGCCGCCGGCCGCACGAGCGGCCAGGACGGCGCAAAGGTCGCGGATCTCCTGGTCGCTGCCGGAGACGGCCAGGCCACACTCGGCCAGGGCGGCGTTCACCTCGGCCGCAGGGGCTCCGTCGAGCAGCATGGCCTTCGCGAGGAACAGGCCCGTCGCGATCCGCTGCTTGGCCAGCTTCTCGTCGGCCGGATCGGCGGCGGCGATCAGGCGCGCCTCGACATGGGCCTCGGCCAGGCGGGCGCGCGCCACCGCCGCACGGCCCTGGTCCAGGTCGATCTGGGCGAGGCCCAGGGCATTGCCGAGGAGGTCGCGGCGGAAGACCGCATTCTTTGGATCCTCCGCCTGCAGAGCCGTCAGGATGCGGCGCTCCTCCATACGGCTGGCCGCCGCGCGTTCGAACCGTTCCTGCGCCCGCTGGCTGTCGGCCAGCCAGGCGTAACCGTCGGCGATATCGCGGCGGATATCCGGATCGCCGGGCTTCGCCTTCAGCGCCACCCCGAAGTGGGCCAGGGCGCGGGTGAAGCGGAGCTCGGCCGCGGACCCGTCGCCGCGGTCGCGCAGGTCCAGGGTGCCGAGGTTGCTCTCGGCGTAGCCCGCCTCCATGCGCCAGTCCGGATTCGACGGGTCTATCGCCAGCAGCCGGCCGGCCAGGTCGGCATAGCGGCGCAGGCCTGCCTCGGCGTCGTCGAGCCGTCCCCGCCGCCAGTCGATCAGCGCCACCCAGTACTCGCTCTGGGCGTGGCCGTAGATGCGGTCGGCCTTGTCCGGCGCCTGTTCCAGCAGCGCGGCCGTGGTGCGGCGGGCTTCGCGGAACTGGGCCAGGGCCCGGTCGAGGTCGCCGCGACGCTCGTCGTCCTCGCCCATGGCGTGGAGGATAGCCGCGCGCCGCTCCAGGGATTCCGGCGGCAGACGTTCGAGGTTCTGCCCCTCGTAGTAGCCGAGCGCGCGCAGGTTGACGGCGGTGAGGACGTCGAGGCGCCCCACTCCCTCCAGCCGTCCGCGCAGGTCGGTCATCATGAATTCCACGAGCCCCTCGGCCTCCGCCCGCTGGCGCTCGGCTTCGGCCCGGGCGTCCAGCGCGAGGATGGTCAACACCCCCATGGCTAGCATGCCGGCCACCGCGCCCGCCGTGACCGCCGTCACGCGCTGGAGGCGGCGCTGCGCGTCGCGCTGCACGAGCTCGTCCAGCCCGATGCCGATGATTCCGGCCACCAGCTTGAGCAGCCCAAGGCGCTCGCCGTCCTTGTCCTTCCGGAAGTCGGCCGCCAGGGGCTCCACGACCTCGTCGGGAGTCGCGCCGAGGCGCAGGGCTTCAGGGAAGGAGTCGGCGGGTTCGCCGGCGATCAGTGCCGCCAGGACCGGCCTGTCCGGATGGATCCGGCGGAAGAGGGCCACCTCTCGGGAGACCCAGGGCGAGGCGGCGGCCGCGGGGGAGCAGATCACCACAAGGGCGCCGGAAGCCGCAAGCGCCGCCTGGACCTGCTCGCTGAGGTCGCTGGCGGCGGGCAGTTCCTCCCGGTCACGGAAGATGGGCGCGAGCCTCGGGCCGACAACGCCCCGCGGCGTCTCCCGTCCGACCAGGCGGCGCGGCACCGCGTAGCCTTCGAGCAGGCGGTGCAGGCGCCGGCCGAAGGCGGCGTCCTTGTGGCTGTAGCTGATGAACGCCCGATATCGTGCGGCGGGCGTCCCACCGTCGGTCATTGGATTTCCCCCCGGAACGAGCGGACGGTGACAGAGGGCGGCCGCGGGCGCAACGCGAAGCGTGACGGCCGTCACGGCGCCGCCCCTCGGGCCGACCTAACGTCGGTCTGTCGGGAGTTCGTACGACGCGCCTGAGGAGGATCGGATGGCCTTTATCGACTTCGAGATCGAGACCAACGCCCAGCGCTACGTCCTCCTGGTGGCCGCGGCGGACCGCCGGTTCATCGAGGTTCCGGTCGCCAACGGCCGCGCCACCGCCGAACTGCCGCCGGGCCGTCATCGCCTGGTCTGGTCCATGATCGGCCGCGGGGGCGCGGCCATCAATGTGGTGGGCAAGGACGGAGACTCGCCCGTCATCCAGGTGAAGGACTGCCGCATTCCGAAGGGGGAATCGAGCGGCGCGGGATCCAAGCGTTTCACCGTCTACGACCCGGACGGTGACGACGAGGCCTGACCCGGAGGGACCGCCGGGTGTGGGCCTGTAGCCGGCCCTGGGGGGAGGGAAACGCCGCTTGCGGCGTCGGCTACGACGGAAGCGGCCGGGAGCCCCAACGACCGGCCGCTTCCGGCCGTCCAGCCCGCGGCCTAGCGGCC